>DATKAL010000504.1:0-14496 GCA_035498135.1 Anaeromyxobacter sp. | reverse complement strand
TGATCTTCACCAGGTCGGGGTTGTTGATGGCGTCATTGCCGATGAAGGGCACCTTCCAGCCCATCTGCCGCTTCTGCTTCAGGAGGAGCCCGGCCTCCGGGTAGTAGCCGGTGAAGAAGACCACGTCCGGCCCGGCCGCCTTGAGCTTGGTGAGGATGGCGGAGTAGTCCTGCTCCTTGGGGGTGAGGGCGTCGAAGAAGACCACCTCCACCGGCTTGCCCTTGAGCCCCTCCTTGATCTCGTCGGCCAGCCCCTTCGCGTAGGCCGAGTTGTCGTGGAGGATGGCCACCTTCTTGGCGTGGGTCTTCGCCAGGACGGCCGCGCCCACCCGCCCCTGCTCGTCGTCGCGCGGACAGGTGCGGAAGAAGTACTTGAGCCCCTTCTCGGTGAGCCGGACGGCGGTCGAGCCGTTCGCCACCTGGATGATCTTGGCCTCGTCGAAGATGTTCTGGGTCGCCTCGGTCACCGCGGAGCCGTAGGTGCCGATCACCGCCACCACGCCCCGGGTGGTGAGCCGCTGGGCGGCGAGCGACGCGGTGCGGGGATCCCCGCCGTCGTCCTCGACCACCACCTCGACCTGCTTGCCCAGCAGGCCGCCCTTGGCGTTCTGCTCGGCCGCGAGCAGCTCGACGTTCCGCTTCATCTCCTGCCCTTCGCTCGCCCACGAGCCGGTCAGGGGCGCGAGCAGGCCGATCTTGATGGTGTCCGCCGCGCGGGCGGAGCCGATGGCTGCGAGGATCAGCACCAGCGAGAGACGCGTCGCCGTCTTCATCCGGTCCTCCTTCGAAGGTTTGTGGAACGACGCATTTCACCCCAACGCGGTCCCCCGATCAACGACGACGAGCGCCGCCCGCGAGGTCACGCCGCGCCGCGGCACGCCGATTCCGGGTGGCCCGGGGAGCGCCCGGCTGATAGCTTCCGCCCGGCGGGCGTCCCCCGGCTCGCGGGGGCCCGGGAGCCGGGGCGCCCGTCACCCCTGGAAACGAGCCCACCGTCGCAGCGGGGCCGGGTCGCGCCCCGCCGGAGCGTCGAGATGCACGGCATCGGAACCATCGTGAACACCTTCGCCATCCTGGCCGGGACCGGGGTGGGGCTGCTCTTCGGGCGGCTCGTCCCCGAGCGCGTCCGGACCACCGCCATGGCGGCGATCGGCCTGACCGTCCTCGGGGTGGGGCTGCAGATGGCCCTCGATCCTCGGATCGACCCGGCCAAGCTGCACTACCACGGGCCCCTGCCCTTCCAGCCCAACCCGCTGGTGGTGATCGGCGGCCTGGTGGTGGGTGGGATCGTGGGCGAGCTGCTCCAGCTCGAGCTCCGCCTCGAGCGCTTCGGCCAGCGGCTCCAGGCCCTCGCCGCCCGCCTCCCCGCCCTGGCTCCCGGCCGGGGGCGGGCCGAGGGGCACGACCTGGTGGAGGGGTTCGTGACCGCCTCCCTGCTCTTCTGCGTGGGGGCGATGGCAGTGCTCGGCTCGATCCAGGACGCCGCCGGGCAGCCGCAGGTCCTCTACATCAAGGCCCTGCTCGACGGCATCACCTCGATCGTCCTCGCCACGTCGCTGGGCGCCGGCGTGGGGCTCTCGGCCTTGCCCCTCGCTCTCTACCAGGGGGGGATCACGGCGGCGGCCGGGGCGGTCACGGCCTACCTGACCTTGCCGGTGCTCGCCACCCTCACCGCCACGGGCGGCCTGCTGATCGCGGCGATCGGGCTCGACATCACGGGCATCAAGCGGCTGCCGGTGGGCAACCTGCTGCCCGGGGTCTTCGTCGCCGCCGCCCTGGCGTACCTCGTCAGCTAGGGCGGGCGATCGGGGTAGCGAACGGGCGAGCGAGGCGAGCCCGCCGGGCGCCGCCCCCGTTCGAGCTAGTGGATGGGGGCGCCCTCGGGGTCCACCTCGACCGTGGCCGGCGTGAGCGCGTAGACCACCACCCGGCCGCGAGGACGCGTGTCGAACACGCCCGGACCGGCCAGGACGTGATCCTCCGGGTCGGCTTCCTGCGTGACCCAGACGGTTCCGCTGCTCACCCGCACCCGCAGCCCCTCCCGGCCGGCGGGTCCGCTCCACGTCTTCGACTCTCTCAGTTCGAGCTGCATGGTCTTCTTCTACCGCCGGTCCGGCCACCGGAACAGATACAGGAATGTCGAATTGATACCAGTACAGATGTAGTTCTTCTTCTTCTGTGCTATCCTGCCGCAGTGAGCAACGCGACCCCTTCCCGGGATGGGGACGGCGCGGGGAGCGTCCTCCCCCGCTACGAGCAGATCGCCCGCCGCTACGCGAGCGCCATCGAGGCCGGAACGCTCGGCCCCGGGGACCGCTTCCCCTCGGTCCGGCAGCTGGCCGCCGACGAGGACGCCTCCATCGCCACGGTCCTCCAGGCGCTCGCCCAGCTCGAGTCGCTCGGCCTGGTGGAGGCGCGGCCGCGGTCGGGCCACTTCGTCCGGCACCGGGCGCGCCCTCCCCGCCCGCAGCCCCAGTGCCCCGACGGCGGCGTGGTGAGCACGCCGGTCTCGGTGAGCGACCTGGTGGCCAAGATCTACCGGGCCTCCAACGATCCGCGGGTGGTCCAGCTCGGCGCGGCCGTCCCGCACGAGGACCTGCTCCCCACCGCCGCCCTCGCGCGCGCGGTCGCCTGGGCGGGACGCCGGCCGAAGGACGCCGGCGCGCCCTACGAGATGCCGCCGGGGCTCCCCGAGCTCCGGCGCATGATCGCCCGGCGGGCGCTCACCTGGGGGTGCGCCCTGGGCGAGGACGACCTGGTCATCACCAGCGGCGCCTCCGAGGCGGTCTCCCTCTGCCTCCTGGCGGTGGCCCGCCCGGGCGACGTCGTGGCGGTCGAGTCGCCCGCCTACTACGGAACGCTCCAGACGCTCGAGGCGCTCGGCCTGCGGGTCCTCGAGGTGCCCTGCCACCCCGACACCGGCCTCCACGTCGACGAGCTCGCCGCCCGCCTCGATCGCCACCGGGTGGCGGCCGTGCTGGCGGTCCCGACCTTCGCCAACCCGCTCGGCAGCTGCATGCCGGACGAGGCCAAGCAGCAGCTGGTGGCGCTCCTCTCCGGGCGCGGGATCCCGCTCATCGAGGACGACGTCTACGGCGAGCTGGCCTTCGGCCCCACCCGCCCCCGGCCGGCCAAGGCCTTCGACGTCGACGGGACGGTGATGCTCTGCTCCTCGTTCTCGAAGACGGTCGCCCCGGGCTACCGGGTCGGGTTCGTCGCCCCCGGCCGTTTCCGGCAGCGGGTCGAGTTCCTCAAGTTCGCCACCGGGATCGCCAGCGCCACCCTCCCCCAGCGCTCCGTGGCGCGCTTCCTCGCCGGCGGGGGCTACGAGCGCCACCTCCGGGCGCTCCGCGACCGGGTGGCGGGCATCGAGGCCCGGACCGCCGCGGTGGTGGGCGACGCCTTCCCCGCCGGGACCCGGGTCTCCCACCCGCGGGGCGGCTGCTTCCTCTGGGTCGAGCTGCCCGGCGAGGCGGACGCGATGGAGCTCCACGCCCGGGCGCTCGACGCCGGCGTGAGCATCGCCCCCGGGCCGATCTTCTCCCCTTCGGGAGGCCACCGGAACTGCATCCGCCTCTCCTGCGGGACGCCCTGGAGCCCGGCCATCGAGGGGGCGATCCGGCTGGTGGGCAGGCTCGCGAGCCGCCTGTAGGAGGCGCCTCCGCGCCGGCGCGGAGCCTCGCTCGACGAGGACGGGGCGGCCGCCCGGCGACCCGCCGCCCGCCCCTCACCGGCCGGCGGCGGGCTCCGACGTCCCGCAGGACCGGCGGACCACCAGCGTGCCCTGCAGGAGGATGTCGCGCGTGGGCAGGTCGCCGCCCGCCACCCGGTCCAGCATCGCCGCCATCGCCGCCGCCCCGATCTGCCGCGTGGGCTGACGCAGCGTGGTGAGGGGCACGGGGAGCAGGCTCGCGTAGTCGAGATCGTCGATCCCCACCAGGCGGACGTCGCCGGGTACCGCCCGGCCGAGCGCGAGCAGGGTGTGCATCAGCAGGGCGGCGGTCCGGTCGTTCCCGCAGACCGCCGCCTCGGGGCGCTCCACCTCCAGGAACGCGAGGACGGCGCCGGCGTCGGCCGGGTCGAGCCGCCGCGCCAGCGACGGCGCGGGGAGGAGGCCGCGCGCGTGGAGCGCCTCCCGGTACCCGGCCTCGCGGGCGTCGACGGTGGCGGCCGCGTTCGGCATGGCGAGGAAGGCCACCCGGCGGGCCCCGTGCCGGAGGAGGTGATCGGTCACCAGGTAGCCGGCGCGCCGGTTGTCGATCCCCACCAGGTCGTGGGCGCCGCGCTCCGGGTAGGGGACCGCGGTCCGGTCGAGGAGGATCACCGGGATGCGCGCCTCGTCGAGGGCGCGCGTGATGCGCCGGTTCACCTCGTCCTTGTCCGGGGTGAGCTCGAGGGGCGCGAAGAAGACCCCGGAGACCTTGCGGTCGACGTACTGCCGGCAGAGCTCCCAGGCCCGCTCCTCCTTCGAGGCCCCGGGGGCGCTCTCGCTCCCCCAGACCAGCGCGTGCTCGCGGGCGAGCGGCGACGCCATCATCCCCTGGCAGATGGGCTCGAAGATCTCGGTCTCGCCCAGGTCGGGGATGAGGAGGCCGAAGGAGAGGGCGCGCCCCGCGGCGGCCCCCCGGACGAAGGTCCCCGAGCCGGCCCGCCGCTCCACCAGCCCGGCGAGCTGGAGGTCGCGCACCGCGCGGCCGACGGTGATCCGCGAGGCGCCGAACTGGCGGACCAGGTCGGCCTCGCTCGGGAGCCGCTCCCCGCGCTTCCAACGCCCCGCTCGGATCCCCCGCTCGAGGGCGCCGTAGACCTGCTGGTACTTCGGGACGCGGTCTGGATCCAGGCCAGGCACGAGCCTATTGATATGACAATTTGCACGTTCCTGCAACGACGTTTCAGATTTGTTTCCAGGTATATGTACGTTTGCGTTGACACGGTGCGGCTCTGATAGCATCTACTTGGCCGCCCGGCTGACATATCTGCATGGCCGGGTGGATAGGAGCTCACCATGACCGCACCCACGCCTCGCGAGAAGCGCTTCCTCCTCGTCTCCGACTTCGACCAGACCCTCAGCTTCAACGACTCCGGGCTCGTGCTGAGCGAGCTGCTCGGCGCCCCCCGGTTCCAGGAGAAGGTCGAGGGCCTCGCCCGCATCAACCTCGTCCAGCAAGGCGCGGAGCTCGCTTACCTGATCCGCCACGATCCGGACTTCCGGAGCGTCCGCCGCGAGCACCTCATCGAGGCGGGCCGACGCGTGCGCCTGCGAGGCGACATCCCCGCCCTGGTGCGCTTCCTCGACCGCGGGATCGAGGGGCACCGGTTCTCCTTCTTCGTGGCCTCGGCGGCCCCGAAGGAGGTGATCCAGTCGGCCCTGAGCGGCGTGGTCGCCCCCGAGAACATCTACGGGACGGAGTTCGACTGGGACCCCCGGTCCGGCGAGGTCCGCTCGATCCTCCGGACCCCCGCCGGCTACGGGAAGGTCTCGGTGGTCGAGGAGCTGGAGAGGAAGCTCGGGATCGATCCCGACCGGACCATCTACGTGGGCGACGGCTCCTCGGACGTGCACGTGATGCTGCACGTGAACAACCGGGAGGGCTTCACCATCGCGGTCTCCGAGAACCGGCTCCTGGCGAGCATCGCCCGGGCCACCGTCCTCTCCGACAGCGCCTTCGGGATCGTGGTGCCGATCCTGGAGCAGGTGGCCGGCTGGCGGCCGGCCCGGATCCGCGACCTCTTCGACGCCTACGGGCTCAACCTGCACGAGTGGGAGAAGGCCCGCACCGACCGGGTCACCGTCCACCAGGCCGCCCTCCACCCGGGGGCGGACGCCGCATGACCCTCGCCTCTCCCGCCCTCGTCGACGCCGTCGGGTGGACGGCCACGGGCGTCTTCGTGGCGTCCTACTTCCTCGCCCCCGGCTGGCTGGTCCGGACGCAGATGCTCGGCGCCCTGATCTGGACCGGGTACGGCCTCCTGGTGCGCGCCCCGCCGGTGGTGGCGGCCAACGTGCTGGTGCTGGCGGCGGCCGCCTGGAAGGCCAGGCAGCCCGCGGCGGAGGTCCCCGGCCGGATCGCCTCCCCCGCGGCACGCCCTCCCCTCCGCCGGACCGCCCCCCCCGAGTTGCAGGGCTGAGCCGGAAGCCGGCCGGCGAGGGGCGCGTCGATCCGGATCGCGGCGCCGAGCTGCCGGGGATCGGCCCCCGCCCTCGTGATTCACGATCGGTGATCCCGGCCTCGCCCGCGCCCCGCTCCTCCGGGCGCGCGCGCCGGATTCTCGACCGGCACGCTCCACGTTGCGCCCTGGGGTGGTGTTGAATCCGTGCCCTCGATCGTGCTTCGCTGTCGGGCACACTCTTCACCGGGAGCGGACGTGCCTCTTGCCTTCCTGCGCAAGATGCTCACCTGGGAGCGGCTCCCGCCGCCGCCCGCCTCCACCCCGGGCCGCGCCCGCCGCCGCTGGGCCGCCCTCCTGCTCCGCCCCGAGCCGCTCCCCGAGGCGCCGCCGCCCTCGCCCGCCCGGCCCGCGCGCCCCGGACTCCTTCGCCTGCTGCTCGCGCCGGAGCCGCTCCCGCGCGACCCGCCGGCGCCCGCGCGGCGACGGGGGCGCTGGCTCGCCTGGCTGCTGTTCCCCGAACGACTCGACGACCGCTGAGGAGAGGAGAGGCGCGAGATGGAGCACGCACGGCACGTCTTCCGGGCAGCGCTGGTCCTGGTGGTGGCGGTGGCGGCGGTGATGCTCGGCCGCGGCCTGCTCGTCCCCCGGTCCTACGGGATCTACGGCCCCTACCGCGCCGACAACGTGGGCGAGCAGATGGCGATCCGCAAGCCCCGGCACGCCGGGCCGGCCGCCTGCGCCGCCTGCCACGAGAAGCAGGCCACCGCCCGGACCGCCGGGGGCCACCGGACGGTGAGCTGCGAGATCTGCCACGCCCCGCTCTCCGCCCACGTCCGGGCGGGGGCGGTGGTGGCCAGGATGCCGGTCGACCCCTCGGTCGCGCTCTGCGCGCGCTGCCACCGCCGGATCGCCGGCCGCCCGGAGAAGTTCCCCCAGGTGGTGCTGGAGCAGCACGTCGAGGGGGCGCTCGAGAGCGGCGTCTGCCTCGGATGCCACGACCCCCACTCGCCGAAGCCGTGACGGAGCCGCCCATGCCCGAGAGCCCGAGCCCGACCCCGGCCGCCCCCGCCCCCGAGGACCCCGCGCGGCGCGACTTCCTGGAGCAGGCCCTCCGCCTGGCCGGCGGCGCCTTCGTCTTCTTCTGCGGGGGGACGGCGGCGGAGGCGGTGAGCGGCGCCGCGGGGGAGGCGTACAACTGGGACGAGCACCGCTACGCCTACCTGATCGACACCGAGAAGTGCATCGGGTGCGGCTCCTGCGTGCGCGCCTGCCGGGCGGAGAACGACGTGCCCGACGGCTTCTTCCGCACCTGGATCGAGCGGTACGTGGTCGGGCCGGAGGGATCGCACGTGGACTCGCCGGCCGGCGGGCTGGAGGGCTTCCCGCCGGTCCAGACCGCCTTTACCCCCACCAAGTCCTTCTTCGTCCCCAAGATCTGCAACCACTGCAAGGAGACCCCCTGCATCCAGGTCTGCCCGGTGGGCGCCTCCTACCGGACCCGGGATGGGGTGGTGCTGGTGGACGGCCAGCGCTGCATCGGCTGCGGCTACTGCGTCCAGGCCTGCCCCTACGGGAGCCGCTTCCTCTCGCCCCGGACGCACACCGCCGAGAAGTGCACCTGGTGCTACCACCGCATCACCAAGGGGCTCCGCCCGGCCTGCGTCGAGGTCTGCCCCACCGGCACCCGCCAGTTCGGCGACATGAAG
Organism: Anaeromyxobacter sp.; assembly: GCA_035498135.1. Classification (GTDB taxonomy): domain Bacteria; phylum Myxococcota; class Myxococcia; order Myxococcales; family Anaeromyxobacteraceae; genus Anaeromyxobacter. Next base: position 6,680 of record DATKAL010000504.1, on the reverse strand, counting down.
CGGGACGACGACCCCGTGCGGCGGCAGATCGAGCGGGAGCGGGTGGCGATCCTCCAGCCGCACCTGCTCACCGAGCCGCAGTGCTTCTACCTCCACCTGGACAAGGAGGTGCGGTGATGCCCGAGATCACGGGGTTCGCCTTCCCCAACGACATCCACGTCCACTGGAGCCTGATGATCGTGATGTACCCCTACATCACGGGCTTCGTGGCCGGCGCCTTCATCGTCACCTCGCTCTACCACGTGTTCGGCCGCCCCGAGTTCAAGCCGGTGGCGCGCCTGGCGATGGCCACCTCCTTCTGCTTCATGGCGGTGGCCACCTTCCCCCTGAACCTCCACCTCGGCCACCCGGAGCGCGGCTGGTACGTGCTCGTCACCCCCCACTTCACCTCGGCCATGGCCGGGTTCGGGCTCCTCTACAACTCGTACCTGGCGGTGATGGCGCTCGAGGTCTGGTTCGTCTGGCGCCGGGAGATCATCGAGGCGGCGCGGCGCAGCCGGGGCCTGCGGCGCGCCCTCTACGCCGCCCTCGCCCTCTGGACCTACGACACCTCGCCCGAGGCTCTCGAGATCGACCACCGCGCGGTGAAGGTCCTCGCCGCCATCGGCCTCCCCCTGGCCTGCATGCTCCACGGCTACGTCGGCTTCATCTTCGGCGCGGTCAAGGCCAACCCCTGGTGGTCGACGCCGCTCATGCCCGTGATCTTCCTGCTCTCCGCGGCGGTCTCGGGCATCGCCCTCCTCACCCTCCTCTACCAGGGGGTCTCGAAGCTCCGCCGCGCCCGCCCCGAGCCCGGCTGCGTCTCGGGGATGGCGCGCTGGCTCTGGTTCTTCCTCATCCTCACCATCACCCTGGAGCTGCTCGAGATCCTGATGCTCGCCTACGAGAAGTCGGAGCCCTGGCACATCATCTCCGAGCTGCTCACCACCCGGCTCGAGTTCTCCTTCATCACCATGCAGATGATCATCGGAGGGCTCATCCCCCTCATCCTCCTCGGGATCGTGGTGATGATGGATCGCTACCTGCACGAGCGGGTCCGCAACACCCTCTGCGTCGCCTCCGCCCTGCTGCTCCTGCTCCAGGTCTTCTCCATGCGCTGGAACGTGGTGATCGGAGGGCAGCTCCTCTCCAAGTCGCTGCGCGGGCTCCGCTCGCCCTACGTGCCCGAGCTCTTCGACCGGGAGGGGATCCTGGTGGCCATCGCCCTGATCATCGTCCCCTTCGTGCTGCTCTGGCTCTTCGACCGGATCCTCCCCATCGACGAGGGCGGGCCGGCCCCCGAGGGGCCGCGCCGGGAGGCCGAGACGGGGGTCGCCGGGGCCTAGAGCGCATCCCGCGGCTCAGGCCGCCCCCGCCCCCGGCCCGGCCGGATACGGAAAGCCGGGCGCCGGCGCGGTCGGGACCAGGGCGTGGAACTGGCGCAGGTCGAGGAGCATGTTCCCGTCGGGCAGGTCGAAGAGCACGTCGGCCAGCCGGGCGCCCCAGACGACCGACCGGCTCATCCAGGTCCGCTGGGCGTGCACCGCCTGGAGCGAGGTCTCGTCCACGCCCACCACCGCCAGGGTGAGCTCGACCTCCCCGGCGGCGAGGCTCTCGGGCGTGTCGCCGAGGAGCGGGCTGCCGGCCTCGATCCGGTGCAGCACGGTCCAGGAGCGGGAGAGCGCCGGGGCCCGCTCGCGCAGGAGGGGGACGTCGGTGATCCGGTAGATGGTCACGCCCTCCCGGGTCCGGGTGGTCCGGGAGAGGGTGAGCCGGAACGAGGCGTCCACGATCCGCCCGCGCCGCTCGTTCCCGATCCGGATCATGAGCGACGGGACCCCGTCGAGCGGGCCGATCGCCACGCTCGAGGAGAAGACCACCCGGGCCCGGGTCTGCGAGAAGCGGGCGAAGACCAGCCCCGTCGCCAGGGCGGTCGCCACCAGGCTGGCGACCGACTCCGCTACCACGAGGCCGTTCGCCAGCCGCGTGGCCGGGTACATCGCGCCGTACCCGATGGTGCCCATGGTCTGGACGCTGAAGAAGAAGGCGTCCGCGAACGAGCCGGGCGCCGCGTTCGCCACGCCGCCCGCCGCCAGGTAGGCGAGGGCGAAGGCCGCGTTGAGGAGGAGCCAGGCGACCACGATGGCGGTGAGCGCCGCCCACCAGGGGACGCGCAGGAGCCAGTGGTAGACGTCGCGGAGGGTCGGCGGAGGCCCTCCCTCGACCCGGATCTCGTACCCCTCGCTGCGGTAGACCTCGCGTGGATGGAAGGCGCGCATCCGGCGAGTATCACCGGGCGACCGGCCGGGCGCACGGCCTGCCTGCCACCCGCCGGCGGGCGCCGTGAGCGGCACCCGGCCCCTGCCTCACTCCTCGTCGCCCGACCCGAGCAGGGCGCCGATGCTCGGCCCCCCCCGGGCGGCCCCGAGGCGGCGGACCGCGTCGAGGTGGTGCAGGAGGAGCTCGCGGTTGTCGCCCACGCTCAGGTTCTGCAGCTCCAGGGCGCCGATCCGGTCCTCGGGGGTGAAGGCCGGCTCCGCCACGCGCTCCATGGAGAGCTTCTCCGGCGCGTAGCTCATGTACTCGGCCTTGGTGGCGAGGAGGGTCCAGTCGTCGCCGCGCCGGAGCTCGAGCTTGACGGAGCCGGTCACCGCCGGCGCGATCCAGCGGGTCAGCGCGTCGCGGAGGAGGAGCCCCTCCGGGTCGTACCACTTGCCCTCGTAGAGGAGCCGCCCCAGGCGGCGACCCAGGGTGAAGTAGAGGTCGAGGGTGTTCTCGTTGTGGATGGCGGAGAGGAGCCGCTCGTAGACGAGGTGGAGGAGCGCCATGCCCGGGGCCTCGTAGACGCCGCGGCTCTTGGCGTCGATCACCCGGTTCTCGATCTGGTCGCTCATCCCCAGGCCGTGCCGCCCGCCGATCCGGTTCGCCTCGAGGAACAGCTCGTACGGAGAGGCGAAGCGCCGGCCGTTCAGCTCCACCGGCATCCCCTGCTCGAAGGCGACGGTGATCTCCTCCGCCGCCACCGCCACCTCGGGCCGCCAGTGCGCCACGCCCATGATGGGGTTCACGATCCGCATGCCGGTGTCGAGCCGCTCCAGGTCCTTGGCCTCGTGCGTCGCGCCGAGCACGTTGGCGTCGGTGGAGTAGGCCTTCTCCGTCCCCATCTTGTAGGGGAGCTTCCGGCGCTCCAGGTACTCGCTCATCTCCTTGCGGCCGCCGAAGGCGGAGACGAACGCCTGGTCGAGCCAGGGCTTGTAGATCTTGAGCTGCGGGTCGACCAGGATCCCGTAGCGGTAGAAGCGCTGGATGTCGTTGCCCTTGTGCGTCGAGCCGTCGCCGAAGACGTGGACGCCGTCCTCGCGCATGGCCCGGACGATGGCGGTGCTGGTCACCGCCCGGCCGAGCGGCGTGGTGTTGAAGTACTTCTTCCCCCCGGAGGAGAGGTGGAAGGCCCCGCACTGGATGGCGGCCAGCCCCTCGCGGACCATCGCGTCCCGGCAGTCGACGAGGCGCGCCTTCGCCGCCCCGTGCTGGAGGGCGATGGGCGGGATGTCGGCCGGGTTGGCCTCGTCGGGCTGGGCCAGGTCGGCGGTGTAGGCGTGGACGGCCATGCCCTGCTCGGACATCCAGGCCACGGCGCAGCGGGTGTCGAGGCCGCCGCTGAAGGCGATGCCGATGGCGGTGCCCTTGGGCGGGAGGGACTTGTAGATCCGGCTCATGGCCCCGCCACGTAGCAGAAAACCCGGCCGCGTTCCAGCGCCCCACGCGCGCGCCGGCCGGGCCCTTCCGCGGTAGCATCCCGGCGCGGCCTTGGCCGCGGGAGGTCGCCATGGACGTGGCCGGGTGGAGAGCGCGCGTCTTCACGCCGCTCCAGGTGGTGGTCACCCTCGCGCTCTTCGTGGAGTGCGCGGTGGTCCTCGGCCTCGCGGCGTTCCCGGGGGTGGAGCTCTGGCTCCTCGCGGAGCGCCACGCCCCGGCCGCCGGCGCGCTCCGGGTCGCCCTCCTCTGCGTGGCGGGGGCGGCCGCCTACTTCGTCGCCGGCCTCGCCCTGCTCCTCGTCCTCCCCGCGGCGCGCTGGGCGACCCTGGCGCGCGGCACGCCGGTGGGGCGCTTCCCCTACCTGTCGTTCGGCGCCTGGCGCTGGGCGAGCTTCAACGCCCTCACCCTCATCCTCCGCTTCTCCTTCATCAACTGGATCCGGGTCACCCCCTTCCTGCCCCTCTACCACCGGCTGATGGGGATGAAGCTCGGGGCGCGGGTCCAGATCAACACCGCCGTGGTGGCCGACCAGAACCTGATCTCGATCGGCGACGACAGCGTGATCGGCGGGGACGTCACCCTGGTCTGCCACGCCGCCGAGCGCGGGCACCTGGTCACCGCCCCGGTGCGCATCGGCCGGGACGTGACCGTCGGGCTCATGGCGGTGATCTTTCCGGGCTGCGAGATCGGCGACGGCGCGGTGATCGCGGCCGGGGCGGTGCTGTCCAAGGGAGCGAAGGTCGGCCCGGGCGAGGTCTGGGCGGGCGTCCCGGCCCGGCGCGTGGGGCGCCGGCGCTCCCGGGCGCGCCCCGGCCTTCCCTCGGCCTCCTGACCGGCGCGCCAGGCCCGGGGCGGGACCGGCACGCCCCACCCGGCTGCTGGCGCCCCCGCCCGCCACGCGCCATGGGAGCCGGGCGCGAGGAGGCCGGTCCGATGCCGCAGGTGAGCTTCACGAGCACGCTCGAGCGCCACCTGGCCGCCCCCGCCTCGACCGTCCCCGGGGCGACCGTCCGCGAGGCGCTGGAGGAGGTCTTCCGCGCCAACCCGCGGCTGCGGAGCTACGTGGTCGACGAGCAGGGGCGGCTGCGGAAGCACGTGGCGGTCTTCGTCGACGGGGAGGTGATCCTGGACCGCCTCCGCCTCAGCGACCCGGTGCAGCCCACGAGCGCGGTCTTCGTCATGCAGGCGCTGTCGGGAGGGTGAGCGGATGAGCGACGGGCTCCACGTGGCCACGCGGAAGGGACTGTTCCTGCTCGAGCGCGGCGCGCGCGGCTGGGAGATCGCCCGGATCTCGTTCCTCGGCGATCCGGTGTCGATCGTGCTGGACGACCGGCGCGACCGGACCCTCTACGCCGGCCTCGCGCTGGGCCACTTCGGGGTGAAGCTGCACCGCTCCGCGGATCGCGGCCGGAGCTGGACCGAGGTCCGCGCCCCCGCCTTCCCCGCCGCGGTGGAGGGGGCGGAGGAGGCGCCGGCCGTCCAGCTCGTCTGGTCGCTGGCCGCCGGAGGGCCGGGCGAGCCGGGCGCCCTGTGGGCGGGGACCCTCCCGGCCGCCCTCTTCCGCTCCGCCGACCGGGGCGAGGCCTGGACGCTGGTGCGGCCGCTCTGGGACCGGCCCGAGCGCAAGCAGTGGATGGGGGGCGGCTACGACCACCCGGGCCTGCACTCCATCTGCGTCGACCCGCGCGACCCACGGCGGCTGGTCTGCGGCATCTCCAGCGGCGGGGTCTGGGCCACCGCCGACGGCGGAGAGACGTGGGAGACCCGCGCCCGCGGGATGTACGCGGAGTACATGCCGCCCGAGCGACGGGAGGACCCGAACGTCCAGGACCCCCACCACCTCGCCCAGTGCCCGGCCGCGCCCGACGTGATCTGGGCCCAGCACCACAACGGCGTGTTCCGCACCACCGACGGCGCGCGTCGGTGGATCGAGGTGACCGCCGTCCGCCCCTCGAAGTTCGGCTTCGCGGTGGCCGTCCACCCGACCGATCCCCGCACCGCCTGGTTCGTGCCGGCGGTGAAGGACGAGCGCCGGGTCCCGGTGGACGGGCGGCTGGTGGTGGCGCGGACCCGCGACGGCGGCCAGTCCTTCGAGGTCCTCTCCCAGGGGCTGCCGGAGGCGCAGGCCTACGACCTCGTCTACCGGCACGGGCTCGACGTGGACGAGACCGGCCGGCGGCTCGCCTTCGGCTCGACCAGCGGCGGTCTCTGGATCTCCGAGGACGGGGGCGACCGGTGGCAGCTCCACCCGGCCCGCCTGCCTCCCATCTACCAGGTGGCGTTCGCCGGGTAGACGGCGATGGACCCTGCCGGCTCCCGGCCGGGCCATGCAACGACGAAGGGCCCCGGCGGCACGACCCGCACCATTGCGGGCCGGCGCGCCGGAGCTGTGCCTCCGCCCGCAAGGAGGGCAAGGAGCGGGGACACGCCGGATGGACACGCGGGGGACGGGAAGGTTAAGCGCGATCCTGCCCTCCCCTCCGCCCGGCCTTTCTTGCCCACCTCACGTCGTTGGCAACGGAGTTGCTAGCTCGAGCCCGCGCAGGGCTCGGCGCGCACCGGCGTGCCGAAGGTGAAGGCTCAAGGAGGGAAAGGAAGCGGAGATGGCGGTCAGCGGAATCAGCAGCGCGACCAGCGTCGCGAGCGTGGACCTCTCGCAGGTCGATCTGACCCAGATCGACCCGAGCGGGCTCCCCCCCGCGACGCAGTCCAGCATCTCGCCGGAGGGCGGGCTCATGGGGGAGCTGAGCGAGCTCTCGCAGAGCGACCCCTCGAAGTTCAAGGCGGTCATGCAGGAGATCGCGGAGAAGCTGCAGGGCGAGGCCTCTCAGGCCTCCGGCGACAAGGCCCAGGCCCTCGGCAACCTGGCGGACAAGTTCGACCAGGCCGCCCAGACCGGCGACATGTCGTCGCTCCAGCCGAGCGGGGCGCAGAAGCACCAC
>DATKAL010000503.1:0-6751 GCA_035498135.1 Anaeromyxobacter sp. | reverse complement strand
CCTGATGGCCTACCTGCCCCAGCAGCTCACCCGCGAGGAGCTGGAGGCCAAGGTGGCGGCCGCCGTGCAGGCGACCGGTGCCAAGGGCCCCAAGGACATGGGGGCGGTGATGAAGGCGCTCCTGCCGGAGGTGCAGGGGAGGGCGGAGGGGAAGGCGGTCTCCGACCTGGTGAAGGCCCGCCTGGCGGGCAAGTAGAAGAGCGGGACGCCGGGTGGGCCGGCCCCGCCGGACCACCGGCGGAAAGGACGACTCTGATCCCGGACGCGGTCATCGACGAGATCCGCGAGCGCGTCGACGTTGTGGCGGTGATCGGCCGCCACATGGAGCTGAAGCGGTCGGGCCGGACCTGGAAGGGCTGCTGCGTCTTCCACGGGGAGAGGACGCCCAGCTTCCACGTCTACCCCGAGGACAAGCACTTCAAGTGCTACGGGTGCGGGGAGTTCGGCGACGTCTTCAAGTTCCTGCAGAAGCTGCATGGCAAGGAGTTTCCCGAGGTGGTGCGGGAGCTCGCAGCCGAGGTGGGCGTGCAGATCCCGGAGGCGGTCGAGGAGGACTCGTCCGAGGCCCGGGCCCGCCGCAAGGAGCGGAACGAGATCCTGGCCGCCTCGGACGCCGCCGCCCGCTACTTCGCGGCCCGGCTGGCGAGCCGGTGGGGCGAGGCCGCCCGGGGCTACCTGGCCGGGCGGGGGGTGTCGGACGAGTCGGTGGCCCGGTTCCGGATCGGGGTGGCGGCGGACGGCTGGAACGACCTGCCGGGGCGGCTGGCGGAGAAGGGGATCGGGCTCCCCGCCCTGAAGCGGGCGGGGCTGGTGATCGAGAGGGAGAAGGACGGCGGGACGTACGACCGCTTCCGCAATCGCCTCATGTTTCCCATCGCCGGCATGGACGGACAGGTGATCGGCTTCGGGGGGCGGGCGCTCGGCGCCGAGAAGGGAGCGAAGTACATCAACACCCCCGAGACGCCGCTCTACAAGAAGTCGCGGGTCCTCTACGGGCTGGACCTGGCCCGCGAGGCGATCCGCAAGACGCGCTCCGCGGTGCTGGTGGAGGGGTACTTCGACGTGATCGGCCTGCACCAGGTCGGCGTGACGAACGCAGTCGCCGTTTGTGGCACTGCGCTCACCCCCGAGCACGTCGAGCTGCTCTCGCGCTGCGACTGCCGCGAGGTCACCGTCCTGTTCGACGGCGACGTGGCCGGCCTGGCCGCGCCGGGCAAGGCCGCCCAGGCGCTCCTCCCCGCGGGCATGGCGGGGAAGGTGGCGGTCCTCCCCGCCGACGCCGGCGCGTCCGACCCGGACGAGTTCGCCCGGGCCAACGGCCGGGCGGGGGTGGAGGCGCTGCTCGCCCGGGCGGAGCCCCTCTCGGAGTTCCTCATCGACCAGGCGGTGGCCCGGGCCTGCGCCGGGCGGCCGCGCGAGGCGGCCCTGGAGCAGAAGCTGGCCGCAGTCCGCGAGCTCGCCCCCCACGTCCGGCTCCTCCCCGAGGGGCTGGCCCGCTCGGTGTTCGAGGACGCCATCGCCAAGCGGCTCGACCTCGACCTCGGGGCCCTCCGGGCGGAGCTGTCGACCGAGCGGCCGGCCGCCGCGCGCCCCGCCCCCGGGCGACCGGAGCCGGCCGTCCGCCCCGCCCCGCGGGCCGGCGGCCCGCGCGTGCGGCTCCTCCTCCCCGGCCCGGCCGCCGACGCGCTCGGCCTGCTCGCCGCCTTCCCCGACCTGGGCCCGGTGGCCGCCGAGGAGGGGCTCGCCCAGCTCCTGCCCCCCGGCGCCCTGGCCGAGCTGGCCCGCGACCTGATCCGGGCGCCCCTCGCGCCGGAGGAGGTCCTGGCGCGCCTGGCGACGGGCGCCGACGAGGCGACCGTCCGGCGGATCCGGGCCCTGGTCGGCCCCGGCCGGCCGAAGCCCGAGGAGGCCGGTCGCGAGCTGCGCAAGGCCGCGGTGAAGGCCGCCATCGAGGCGGTCCGCGCCGAGCAGGACCTGCTCCTCGCGCAGATCGCGAAGAAGGGGGCGCCGGTCCCCGAGGACCTCACCGTCGCCGCCCAGATCGCCTCGCGCCGCCGCGCCGATCTGGAGAGGCGGCTGCGCACCCTGGAGCGCGCCGGATGAGCGGCAAGCTCAAGACCATCCTCAGCAAGTTGGCCGGGCTCGCCCGCCCGGGATCCGTTAGGACAGTGCACGACCGAGCCGCGAGGCCGTCGAAGGAGTCGAGCCAGATGACCAGCAAGGGCCACGCCTCGAAGAAGCCCACCCGGAAGCCCGTCGCGAAGGCCAGGGCCAAGCCCGCCGCGAAGAAGAAGGACGAGCGCCTCCTCAAGGCCAAGGCCCGGGTGGACGGCGTCGCCCGCCCGGCCGCCAAGGCCGCCAAGGCCGCGCGGCCCGAGCGGCCGGCGAAGCCCGAGCGGGACGAGAAGCCCGACAAGAAGAAGAAGGCGGCGGCGGCTGCGCCGGGGCGGCCGGGCAAGGACGGCAAGCACAAGGGCCGGCGCGCGGAGGACGGCGAGGTCGAGACCGAGGCGGCCGAGGAGGGCGAGGAGGCCGAGGCGGCCGAGGAGGAGGAGCTGGACGAGGACCTCCCCCAGGACGACATGAGCGACATCACCGAGCGCCCGGGCATGAAGGAGCTCATGGCGCGCGGCCGGGAGAAGGGCTTCGTCACCTACGACGAGGTCAACGACGCCCTCCCCTCGGACATCGGCTCCGACCAGATCGACGACGTGATGTCGATGTTCGGCGAGCACGACATCGAGGTCGTGGACGGCGCCGAGAAGAAGATGAAGCTCCCGGACAAGCCGCCCGAGCCGGAGGAGAAGGCGGAGAAGCCCGAGGAGGAGAAGGAGGAGGAGGACGACGCCGGCTACGGCAAGTCGAACGATCCGGTGCGCATGTACCTGCGCAAGATGGGGTCGGTCTCCCTCCTCACCCGCGAGGGCGAGGTCGAGATCGCCAAGCGGATCGAGGAGGGCGAGAAGGAGGTGCTGGCCGCGGTCCTCTCCTCCACCATCGCCATCCGCGAGATCCTCGACCTGGGCGAGCGGCTGCGGAAGGGCAAGATCCGGGTCCGCGAGATCATCAAGGACGCGGGCGACGAGCAGCAGGCCGAGCGCGAGGAGGAGGAGGCCGAGGTCGAGGAGGAGGCGGTCGAGGCCGCCGAGGGCGCCCCGGCCGCCGAGCCGCCGGCCGAGGGGGCCGAGCCGGAGAAGCCCAAGATCCCGAAGGAGGAGGAGCGGAAGGTCGAGCACGTCCTCAAGCACATCGACCTGATCCGCAAGCTCGAGCGGGACGTGGCCAAGGTGCGGGAGACCCTCCAGGCCAAGAAGCTCTCCGAGGTGAAGCGCAAGGAGCTCCGCAACGAGATCCGCGCCATCGAGGGCGAGATGATGGAGCACCTCGAGGCGATCCAGCTCAACAAGCGGCAGATCGACCGGATCGTCCTGAAGCTCAAGAGCTTCATCAAGCGGGTGGAGGAGGCGGAGCGCGAGTTCCTGGACAGCGAGCGCCGGACCGGCGTCCCCATCAAGGAGCTGCGCCGGCTGCTGCGCGAGACCCGCGACGACGAGCCCGAGCGCCGGAAGCTCGCCAAGAAGCTCCGCCTGCCGCTGGAGGAGGTGGAGGAGCTCGACCGGACGGTGCGCACCGCCGGCCGGAAGATCCTCCGGGTCCAGGAGGAGGCGGAGGTGGCGGTGGAGGACCTGCGCCGCACCTACCGCATGATCAGCGAGGGGGAGCGCAAGGCGGAACGGGCCAAGACCGAGCTGGTGGAGGCCAACCTGCGCCTGGTGGTCTCGATCGCCAAGAAGTACACCAACCGCGGGCTGCAGTTCCTCGACCTGATCCAGGAGGGGAACATCGGCCTGATGAAGGCGGTGGACAAGTTCGAGTACAAGCGCGGCTACAAGTTCTCCACCTACGCCACCTGGTGGATCCGCCAGGCGATCACGCGGGCGATCGCCGACCAGGCCCGGACCATCCGCATCCCGGTCCACATGATCGAGACGATCAACAAGCTCATCCGGACCAGCCGCTACCTGGTCCAGGAGCTGGGCCGGGAGCCCACCCCGGAGGAGATCGCGGAGAAGATGGAGCTCCCCCTCGACAAGGTCCGCAAGGTCCTCAAGATCGCCAAGGAGCCCATCAGCCTCGAGACCCCCATCGGCGAGGAGGAGGACAGCCACCTGGGCGACTTCATCGAGGACAAGTCGCTGGTGTCGCCCTCGGACGCGGTCATCAACATGAACCTGGCCGAGCAGACGCGGAAGGTGCTCGCCACCCTGACGCCCAGGGAGGAGAAGGTCCTCCGGATGCGCTTCGGGATCGGCGAGAAGAGCGACCACACGCTCGAGGAGGTGGGACAGGACTTCGAGGTGACGCGCGAGCGCATCCGGCAGATCGAGGCCAAGGCGCTCCGGAAGCTCCGCCACCCGAGCCGCTCCAAGCGGCTCAAGAGCTTCGTCGAGAACTAGGGAAGCGAATCGTGATAGACGGTGCCTGCCAGGGGCCGAACGGGCCCATAGCTCAACGGTCAGAGCTCTCGGCTCATAACCGATGCGATCCAGGTTCGAATCCTGGTGGGCCCATCGTGGTGCGAGGGAGAACCGATCTTGTCGTCGCTGCGTGAGAAGCTGAAGGCGCTGGAGGAGCTGCAGCAGATCGATCTCGACGCGCAGGACGTCCGCGCCGGGCTCGAGACCATCCCCGCCCGGAGGGCCGAGATCGAGAGCCGCGTCCTCGAGGCCCGCAAGGGCTACGACGAGGAGAAGGCCCGGCTGGAGGGGAACGAGCGGGAGCGTCGCCAGCTCGAGTCCCTGCTGGCGATGGAGCGGGACAAGGTGAAGAAGTGGGAGGGGCGCCTGGGCGAGATCCGCACCCCGCGCGAGTACGCCGCCCTCTCCCGCGAGATCGACATCGCCAAAAAGACCAACGACGGCCAATCGGAACAGGTGAAAGCCCTCGCGGCGCAGGCCGAGGAGATCCAGAAGGGCCTGGAGGCCCGCGCCGAGGCGCTGGCCGAGCGGGAGGAGGAGGCCCAGGCCGAGGCGAAGGCGCTCGACGAGAAGCGGGCCGCGGGCGACGAGAAGCTCCGCCAGCTCGACGCCCGCCGGGCGGAGGCCGCCAAGGCGGTCGACCCGGCCCTCCTCTCCAAGTACGAGAACATCAAGAAGCGGCGGGCGGGCGTGGCGGTGGCGCCGGTGGTGGGGATGACCTGCAAGGGCTGCCACCGCAACATCCCGCCCCAGCTCGCCATCGTCCTGGCGCGGGCCAACTCGATCGAGACCTGCCCGAGCTGCCACCGCATCATCTACTCGGCCGAGGCGGTCAACCCGCCCGCCGAATCGTCCGCCTAGCCGTGGCCAAGGCCGTCCTCGCGGAGCTCCTCCGCTTCATCGCCGCCAACGAGGACCTGCCGCGCGCCCGGGCGCGCTACCCGGGCTACGACCGGGACGCCCTGGGCAAGCTGATCGCCGCCGCCGCCGATCGGGTCGAGGAGCTGGAGAAGCTCCGGGATCCCGGCCCGGGCGCGGGCTCGAAGGGGATCAAGGTCCGCAAGCAGACCGACGTCGAGAAGGCCGCCCAGAAGGCGGCGGTCGAGATCGACGAGGCGATGGAGCTGTCGAAGGTCGAGCGCGAGAAGCGCAAGCGGCAGCGGGCAGCGGAGGAGGCGGCCGAGCGGGCCGCCGCCGAGGCCGCCGCCGCCGAGGAGCGGGCCCGGCGGACGCGCCTCTTCACCGACGGCGCGGCCCGGGGCAACCCCGGCCCGGCCGGCGCCGGGGCGGTGATCGTCAACCCCGACGGCCACGTGGTCGCCAAGGTGGGCAAGTTCCTCGGCGAGTCGACCAACAACGTGGCCGAGTACATGGGGCTGATCCTCGGGCTCAAGCGCGCCAAGGCCATGGGCATCAAGGAGCTCGAGGTCCTCTCCGACTCCGAGCTCCTGGTGAAGCAGCTGGCCGGCGACTACGCCGTGAAGGCCGACCACCTCCGCCCGCTCCACGACGAGGCCCGCGAGCTGATGAAGGGCTTCTCCTGGATCGAGCTCCGTCACGTCCCGCGCGAGGAGAACGCCGCCGCGGACGCGATGTCGAACCGGGCCATCGACGAGCGCCTGTAGCGACGCGCCGGCTGGCCGGGCGCGCCTCCCTCCCCGCCTCGGGGGGACGGCTCCGCTCGCCCGGCGCAGGCGGTGCGCGCATCCGGTGCGCCGGCCCGGATCGTCGACCGGTGCCGGCCACGATGATTGATTGCCGTCACGGGAATTGTGCAGGAATAGGCAAGTGATTGCCCAATCATTGCGTGTCTCTGCTATACGAGCGGCTCCACCCGAATCCTCGCACCGGAGGCGACCGATGAAGGACACGCAGGCGGCGGCCGAGGCTCTCCCGCAGATCCGGCCCCTCGATCTCGGGAAGGCGACCGCCCTCGCCGAGACGGTGATCAAGGACACGACCGCCAACCCGGCCCCGCTCGGCCTGATGGGCTTCGGCCTCACCACGGTGCTCCTCAACCTGCACAACGCCGGGCTGATCGGGATCGGCAGCATGATCCTGGCGATGGGGCTCTTCTACGGCGGGCTGGCCCAGATCATCGCCGGGGTGATGGAGTGGAAGAAGAAGAACACCTTCGGGACGGTCGCCTTCACCTCGTACGGGTTCTTCTGGATCTCGCTGGTGGCGCTGATCGTGATGCCGAAGTTCGGGATCGCCGAGGCCTCGGACAAGAACTCGATGGCCGCCTACCTCTTCGTCTGGGGCCTGTTCTC
>DATKAL010000502.1:0-7641 GCA_035498135.1 Anaeromyxobacter sp. | reverse complement strand
GCTGGAGGACAACCTGCGCTGCCCCTCCGGCGTCTCCTACGTCCTGGAGAACCGGCTCCTCTCCAAGCGGATCCTCCCCGACGCGCTCGACCTCGCCCGGGTCCACCGGGTGGACCAGTACTCGAGCCGCCTGGCGGCCGCGCTCCGCTCGGTGGCGCCAGGCGATCCCGACGCCGCCACCGCCGTCGTCCTCACCCCCGGCCCGTACAACTCCGCCTTCTTCGAGCACACCTTCCTCGCCCGCACCATGGGGCTCGAGCTCGTCCAGGCGCCCGACCTCTACGTGGAGCGGGACCAGGTGTTCCTGCGGACCACCCGCGGGCCGCGCCGGGTCCACGTCGTCTACCGGCGCACCGACGACGCCTTCCTCGACCCGGAGTTCTTCCGCCCGGACAGCCTGCTGGGCGTGCCCGGCCTGGTCCGGGCCTGGGCGGCGGGCCAGGTCGCGCTCGCCAACGCCCCGGGCAACGGGATCGCCGACGACAAGGCGGTCTACCCCTTCGTCCCGGAGATGATCCGCTTCTACCTCGCGGAGGACCCGCTCCTCGAGCAGGTCCCCACCTTCGTCTGCGCGCGGCCGGCGGACCTGGCCTACGTGCTCGAGCGGATCCCGGAGCTGGTGGTGAAGGCGGTGGACGAGGCCGGGGGCTACGGCATGCTGATGGGCCCCCAGGCGTCGGCCGCCGAGCGGGAGGAGTTCCGCGCCCGGGTCCGGGCCGAGCCCCGGCGGTACGTCGCCCAGCACCGGGTGGAGCTGTCCACCTGCCCGACCTGGGACGGCGCCGCCGGCGCGGTCGTGCCCCGCCGGGTGGACCTCCGCCCGTACGTGGTCTCCGGGAGCGGCGGGCCCTGGGTGCTCCCCGGCGGCCTCACCCGGGTCGCCCTCCGGGCCGGCTCCTACGTCGTCAACTCGAGCCAGGGAGGCGGCTCCAAGGACACCTGGGTGCTGAAAGGGGCCCAGCCGTGATCAGCCGGGTGGCCGACGGCCTCTTCTGGCTCGGGCGCTACCTGGAGCGGGCCGAGTCGTCCGCCCGCGTCCTGCTGGTCACGCGCAACCTGGCCCTCGACGGGGAGCTCGCGCCCCGGCAGGTGTGGCAACCGGCGGTGGTGGTCTCGGGCGAGGAGGAGGCCTTCCGGGCGCGCTACGGGGAGCAGGGGCTCGAGGGGGCCGAGCGGGTCCAGGAGCACCTCACCTGGGAGCCCAGCGCCTCCTCGATCGCCCAGGCGGTCGGGGCGGCGCGGGAGAACGCGCGCTCCGTCCGCGAGGCGATCTCCCTCGAGACCTGGGAGGCGGTCAACGAGCTCCACCTCTGGCTGGGGCGCGAGGGGCGCGCCGAGTACGCCGGGGACCGGCACGGCTTCTACCGGCGCATCCGCCAGTCGGTCCAGCTCTGCCTGGGGGTGGTGCACGGGACGATGCTGCACGACGACGCCTTCGACTTCATCCTCCTGGGCGTGATGCTGGAGCGGGCCGGCCAGACCGCGCGCATCCTCGACGTGCACCACCACGCCCTCCTCCAGATGCCGGCCCACCAGGTGGTGGAGACCGCGCTCTGGCTCGCCCTGCTCCGGGCCTGCTCCGGCTTCGAGCCCTTCATGAAGCGCTTCCAGGGCCGGGTCTCGGGTGGGACGGTGGCGCGCTTCCTCCTCCTCGACGGGCGCTTCCCGCGGTCGGTCTGCCACTGCCTGCACGGCGCCGCCTCCCGCCTCGCCCGCCTGAGCAGCCCCGGGGAGGGCCGGGGGCGGAGCCTGGGGCGGCTCCGCGAGCTGGAGGCCTGGGTCCTGGACGAGGGCGGCCCGGCCGCCGAGAGCGGCCAGCTCCACGGGCTCCTCACCCGCGTGGTGGACGAGACCCACGCGATCTGCGATGAGATCGGGCGCGAGCTCCTCGGGCATCCGCCGCCGGCCGTCGCGGCCGGCACCTCCCAGTAGCCCGTCCCTCCCGATGCCGAACCTGCTCGCCATGTCGTTCGAAGGAGAGCTCGCCCCCTCCTTCGACCTGCGCTGCCTGCACCCCGGGCGCACCCCGCCCGACGGCTGGGGGATCGGCTACTACCCGGGGGGCGAGCCGTCCGCGACGGTGCTGAAGGAGCCCGCCCCGCCGAACGGGTCGATCCGCTCCGAGCTGGTGAAGGCCTGGGAGCACCTCGAGTCCTCGCTCTTCGTGGTGCACGTGCGGACCGCCACCTGGGGTGGCGCCACCGACGCCAACACCCAGCCGTTCGCGCGCGCCTGGGGGCGCCGGGACTGGCTCTTCGCCCACTCCGGGAGCCTGCGGGCCCGCCCCTCCCTGCGGCCCCACCCGATCTTCGAGCCGGTCGGCTCCAGCGACAGCGAGGCGCTCCTCTGCGAGCTGCTCGGCCGCCTCTCCGACCACGGGTGGTCCTCCCTGGGCGAGGCCGACCCCGAGGCCCTGCTCCGCTGGTACGCGGGGCTGAACGAGCAGGGGGGGCTCACCTCCGTCCTCACCGACGGGCTCGACCTGCTGGTCTACGCGGACCGGGACCCCCAGGGACCGCCCGTCCACGTCTGGGAGGCGCGCCCGCCCTACTCGCGGCTCCGGCTCGCCGACCACGACCTGGTGGTGGACCTCGCCCGCCGCGGCCCCAAGAGCCGCAAGGGCGTGGTGGTGGCGAGCGAGCCGCTCGAGATCGACTCGGAGAGCGACGGCGGCTGGCGCCGCCTCCTCCCCGGCCACCTGCTGCTCGTCCGCCAGGGGGCGATCCGGGTCCACCTCGCCGGGCCGGAGCCGGCCCCCCAGCTCGCGCTCGGCCCCGCCTTCGCCTCGCGCCCCGCCCCCGCCCACCCGCGGAGGGCGGAGCCGCAGCGGCTCGAGATCACCCACCGGACCGTCTACCGTTACGCGCAGCCGGTGGAGCGCAGCGCCCACGTCTTCCGCCTCGTGCCCGTCCACGACCGCCTCCAGTCCGTGCTCCGGAGCGAGATCTCCTGCTCCGTCCCCGGCCAGGTCCGGGACTACGAGGACCTCTTCGGGAACCAGATCCGGCGCCTGGCGGTGGAGACGCCCTTCTCCGAGATGGTGATCGAGGCGCGCTCCCTGGTGGAGACCCTGGACACCGATCCCCTCTCCTACCGGCCCCTCCGCGCCCGGACCACCATCCCGCTGGTCTGGATGCCCTGGCACCGCCAGCTGCTCCAGCCCTTCCTCCTCCCGCCCGAGCTGGCGGAGAGCGAGCTCCTCGAGCTGGCCGACTACGCCATGTCCTTCGTGGCGCGGAACGACCACGACCTGCTCGAGACCCTGCTCGACCTGAGCTCGACCATCCACCGCGAGTACCACTACGTCAAGGGCTCCACCACCCTGGCCACCACCCCCTTCGACGTCTACGCGCGCCGGCGCGGCGTGTGCCAGGACTTCACCAACCTCTTCATCTGCCTGGCGCGCCTCCTCGGGGTCCCGGCCCGCTACGTGTGCGGCTACCTCCACACCGGGGCCGCCGAGCCGAACCGGGCCCAGGCCGAGGCCAGCCACGCCTGGGCGCAGGTCTACCTCCCCGACGTCGGCTGGCGCGGGCTCGACCCCACCAACGGCGTGCTCACCCAGACCGACCATGTCCGCGTCGCCACCGGCCGGAACTGGCGGGACGCCACCCCCACCTCGGGCACGATCTTCGTGGGCGGGGGGGCGGAGACGCTCGAGGTGGACGTCCGCGTGGTGCGGGTCGAGTGAGCGCCGCCAGGCTTGCGGCCGCCGCGCGGTCGCGGTAAGGGCCCCGCATGTCCCTGACCTACCGCGACGCCGGCGTCGACATCGACGAGGGCGACCGCCTCGTCGAGCTGATCAAGCCGCACGCCCGCCCCACCCTGCGCCCCGAGGTGCTGGCCGGGATCGGCGGGTTCGGCGGGCTCTTCGCCATCGACGTGAAGAAGTACCGGGAGCCGGTGCTGGTCTCGGGCACCGACGGGGTGGGGACCAAGCTCAAGGTCGCCTTCGCCGCCGACCGGCACGACACCATCGGCCAGGACCTGGTGGCCATGTGCGTGAACGACGTGGCGGTGGTCGGGGCCGAGCCGCTCTTCTTCCTCGACTACTACGCCACCGGGAGGCTGGCCGCCGACCAGGCGGCCGAGGTGGTGAAGGGGATCGCGGCCGGCTGCCTGCTCGCCGGCTGCGCCCTGATCGGTGGCGAGACCGCCGAGCTCCCCGGCTTCTACGCCCAGGGCGAGTACGACCTGGCCGGCTTCGCGGTGGGCTGCGTGGAGCGCGCCCGGATCGTCGACGGGCGGTCGGTGGTCCCGGGGGACGTGGTCGTCGGGATCGCCTCCTCCGGCCTCCACTCGAACGGCTACTCCCTGGCGCGCAAGGCGCTGGAGCGGCTCGCCCTCGGGCACCGCCCCGACGGGATGGGCGGGCGCACCCTGGCCGAGGTGCTCCTCGAGCCGACCCGGATCTACGCGAAGGACGTCCTCGCCCTGCTGGAGAAGGTCCCGGTGCGGTCGTTCGCCCACGTCACCGGCGGCGGCCTGCCCGGCAACGTGCCGCGGAACATGCCCGACGGGACCCGGGCGGTGCTCGAGGCGCGGCGCTGGCCCAGGCCGGCGATCTTCGACCTGATCGAGCGCGAGGGCCAGGTGCCGCGGGCGGAGATGTACCGGACCTTCAACATGGGGCTCGGGCTGGTGGCGATCGTCGCCCCGGGCGACGAGGCGGCGGCGCACGCGGTGCTCCGCGCGCGAGGGCTCGACGCCTGGACGGTGGGGACGGTGGAGCGCGGCGCCGGCGAGGCGACCTGCGAGGTGGTGGGGTGATCCGGCTCGGCGTCCTCGCCTCGGGCGGGGGGACCAACCTCCAGTCCCTCCTCGACGCCTGCGCGGCGGGGCGGATCGACGGCCGGGTGGCGGTGGTGATCTCGAACGTGCCCGGCGCGGGCGCCCTGGAGCGCGCCCGCAAGGCGGGCGTCCCGGCGGTGGTCCTCGCGTCCAAGGGGGTGGCCGACCGGACCGCCTACGACGCCGGGCTGGTGGAGGCGCTGCGCGCCCAGGGCGTGGACCTGGTCTGCCTGGCCGGCTACATGCGCCTGGTCACGCCCGCCTTCCTCTCCGCCTTCGGCCCCTCCCCGGCCACCCGGGGCTGCCCGCGAGTCCTGAACGTGCACCCGGGCCTGCTCCCCTCCTTCCCCGGGCTCCACGCGGCCGGCCAGGCGATCCGGTACGGCGCCCGGATCTCGGGCTGCACGGTCCACTTCGTGGACGAGGGGACCGACACCGGGCCCATCGTGGTCCAGGCGGCCGTCCCGGTGGTCCCCGGCGAGGAGGAGGCCGCCCTGGTCGCCCGGATCCAGGCGCTGGAGCACCGGCTGTACCCGCAGGCGGTGCAGTGGCTCGCCCAGGGCCGGCTCTCGCTGGAGGGGCGCCAGGTCCGCCTGGACGGGGCCGCGCCGCCTCCCGCCCCGCCACTCGTCTGGCCGCCGCTCGACGGCTGAGGCGCGGACGGGCTCCCCCGGCCGCGCCCCGAGATCGTTTGGCGGCCGGGCGCCCCCGACGTAGACTCCGCGGCCGTGCCGCAGACCACCCTCCGGCCCCCCGCGACCCAGCGCCTCTACGACGTCTGCGTCGTCGGCTCGCAGCTGGGCGGCGTCGTCGCCGCCGCCCTGCTGGCGCGCCGCGGCTTCCGCGTCCTCCACGTCGCCCACGCCGACCTCGGGCCCGGCTACGTGGACGCGGGCTACCTGCTGCCCTGGGGCCCGGCCCTGGTCCCGAGCCCGCGCCACCTGCCCGCCGCCGAGGCCGTCCTGGCCGAGCTCGGCCTGGCCACCGACGTCTCCCGGGCGCTCGAGCCCTCCGACCCCGACCTCCAGCTCCTCCTCCCCCGCCACCGGGTGGACCTCTCCCGCGACCCGCTGGTGCTGCGCACCGAGCTCCGGCGCGAGTGGCCCGCGGAGGCGGACGACCTGGAGGCCGCCTTCGCCCGGCTCTCCGCCCTGTTCGAGTTCGCCGGCTTCTTCCTCAAGGCCGCCCCTCCGCTCCCGCCCGCCGGGCTGGGGGAGCGGTTCGCCATCCGGCGCGCGCTCAAGCAGGCGGCCAGCGTCCCCAACGCCCCTGCGCAGCCGGTGGGCGTGGCGCGCGCCTTCGCCGAGCTCGACGGGCACGAGCTGATCGGGAGCCTGGGCGTCGCCCGCAAGTTCCTCACCTACCTCGACGGCCCGGCCGCGCCCCTCTCCGAGGTGCGGCTCCTCGGCGGCGCGCTCCGCGGCACCCACCGCCTGGCGGGCGGCCAGGGGATGCTGCGCGAGATGATCCGGCGCCGGATCGCCGAGTCCCGCGGCGAGCTCCGCGGCGGCCCCGGGGAGCCGGCCACCGCCGTGGCCCTCGAGCTCGAGGGCGCCCGGGTGGCGGCGGTGCGGCTGGCCGACTCCCCCGACGCCCACGTGGCCCGCGCCTTCGTCCTCGCCACCGACGTGGAGTCGGTCCGGCGCCTGCTCCCCGCCGCCGCCCTCGAGGCCCGGGCCGCCCGCCCGCTGGCCGCCATCCGGCCCCGGCGGCGCCTGTTCTCCATCAACCTCATCGTCCGCCAGGGGGCGCTCCCTCCCGCGCTCGGGGAGAACGTCCTCGCCCTGCGCGATCCGGGCAAGGGCGACGAGATCGACAACTGCGTCCTCCTCCAGGTGCTGCCCGCCCGCCGGGACACGAAGAAGGGCACCTCCGAGACGGTGAGCGACGAGCGGGTGGTCTGCGCCAGCGCCTTCCTCCCCGCGTCGGCCACGAGCCGCGAGGAGATGGCCGCGGCCGCCGCGCGCATCCGGGAGGCGGTCGCGGACGCCATCCCCTTCTTCGAGCGCCACCAGGTGGCAGAGTCGGTGCCCCTCCTGCACGCCCCCCCCGGGCTCGAGGAGGGGGTGCGGCTCCTCTCCCACCCGCTCTACGAGACCGACCTCGAGCCGGCCCTCGGGGTGACCGGGCTGCCGGTGCGCGGCCCATGGAAGAACCTGTTCTTCGCCGGCCGGGAGGTGATCCCCGGCCTGGGGGTGGAGGGGGAGTTCTACGCCGGCATCCAGGCGGCCGGACACGTGGCCGCGGCGCTCGGGCGCAAGGACGTCCTGAAGTGACCCCTTGCGTTTTCGGGCCCGGGCTGTAATATGCCGCGCTCTTTCGGTTTTGGAGTCACTCCATGGCACGCCGCTGCGAGATCTGTGGGAAGGGCCCGCTCGTCGGGAACACCGTCTCCCACGCCAACAACAAGAACAAGACCCGCTCCCTCCCGAACCTCCGCTCGGTCCGGGCGAACCTGGCGGGCGAGGTGCGGCACATCCGCGTCTGCTCCCGCTGCCTCAAGGCGGGGAAGGTGCTGAAGGCAGGCCGCGGGCGGTCGAACGCCCCCGCGCAGGCGTAGCTCCCGCGCTCCGGTCGCGGCACGCCGCGGCATGCGCCGGCTCCCGGTCACCGAGGCGCCCCACCCCAGAGGCTCGGATCTCGAGCGGCTCCCCGTGAGCCGCCTCGTCGCCCGGTTGCACGCCGGCGACCGGGAGGCGGTGCGCGCGGTGGGGGCCGCCCTCCCCGCGCTCGCCGGCCTGGCCGACGCGGCCGCCGGCGCGCTCCGCGGCGGCGGGCGCCTGGTCTACGTCGGGGCGGGGACCTCCGGCCGCCTGGGGGCGCTGGACGCCGCCGAGTGCCCGCCCACCT
>DATKAL010000501.1:0-3165 GCA_035498135.1 Anaeromyxobacter sp. | reverse complement strand
CGGCCTTGCGCATCCCGCGGCCGTCGGGCCCGAGCGCCCGGAGGAAGCGGGCGGTCTCGACCGACTCCTCGGTCCAGAGGTCGTGATTCCCCGGCACCACGGTGAGCTTCCGCGCCTCGGCGAAGGGGCGGAGCAGCTCGGCGGCCCGCTCGAACTCGCGGGGCTCGGCGGAGAAGGTGACGTCCCCGGTGCAGACCAGGTGGTCGACGCCGACCTCGCGGAGGGCGTCGAGGAGCCCCTTGGCGAGCCGGGAGGAGTGGCGCTCGCAGTCGCGGGCCGCGAACCCGTTGCGCGGGTAGCGGGAGCGGTCCGAGACGTGGAGGTCGCTGATGTGGCCGAGGCGGACGATCGCGGGCTCCCTGCCGGTCGGGAAGCGCGGAGGATGCTATCGGCCGGCCCGGCCGGCGTCAAACCGAACGCGCGCTCGGGAGCGGCGTGCCGGGCGCGCGGCGGAGCCCTCGTTGGCGCGGCCGCGGGGCGCCGGACGGCTCGCGGCGCGGGAGCCCGCTTGCCAGCGCCGAACCCGGTCTTATGGTCCTCCGACCGGGTGCCCGAGGCGGGCCGGTCCCCGGAGGTTCCGGACGGGGGCGCGCGGGCGGAGCGAGGCGAAGCGGGAGGCGGCGCGGTGCGACGCGGGTCCGGCTCGCGCGCGCCGCTGCGTGCCCTGCCCGGCGGGCCCCAACCGCCCGCCAGGCTTCCCGCTTTTTGTTGATAAGGTGGGCACGCGCGGGTATCCCTGATCGCGTGCGGACAGGACAAGGAGACGGCGATGTCTGAGAAGGAAAAGAAGAGCCCCGCGGCCGCGCAGGTGGCTCCGGCGATGGGGCCCCCGGGCCTGATCGCGAAGGAGGACATCCCGGCCGTCCTGCCCATCCTGCCGCTGCGCAACTCGGTGTTCTTCCCCGGCGGGGTCCTGCCCCTGGCCGTGGGGCGGCAGAAGACCATCGCCCTCATCAAGGACGCGGTCCGCGACGAGCAGGTGATCGGCGTGGTCACCCAGCGCCGGGCCGAGGAGGAGGATCCGGGGGCCGCCGACCTGTACACCGTCGGTACGGTTGCACGGGTCGTCAAGCTCCTCAAGATGGGCGAGGACAACTACTCGCTGGTGGTCCAGGGGCTGGCCCGCTTCAAGGTGCTGGAGCTGGTCCAGGAGACCCCGTACCTCAAGGCTCGGGTCGACCCGGTGGAGGACCGCACCTCGACGGACGACGTCGAGGTCGAGGCCCTGGCCATCAACCTCAAGAAGCTGGCGCGCGAGGTGATCGAGCTCATGCCCGAGCTCCCCGCGGCCGCCACCGAGCTGGTCGAGTCGATCACCCACCCCGGCCACCTCGCCGATCTGATCGCCGCCAACGTGGACGTGCCCATCGAGGAGAAGCAGCAGGTCCTCGAGACGGTCGAGCTCAAGGCCCGGATGAAGCTGGTCCTCGAGCTCCTCAACCGCAAGCGGGAGATCCTCAAGCTCTCCAACAAGATCGACTCCGCCGTGAAGGGCGAGATGTCGAAGACGCAGCGGGAGTACTACCTGCGCCAGCAGCTCAAGGCCATCAAGGAGGAGCTGGGCGAGCTGGGCGAGGAGGAGGAGGAGCTGGACGAGCTGGCGGAGCGGCTCAAGAAGGCCGGCCTCCCGCCCGAGGTGGACAAGGTCGCCCAGAAGGAGCTCAACCGGCTCAAGTCGATCCCGACCGCGAGCTCCGAGTACACCGTCGCCCGCACCTACCTCGACTGGATCGCCGACCTCCCCTGGTCGAAGAAGAGCGACGACAACCTCGACATCGAGAACGCCCACGGGATCCTCGACGCCGACCACTACGGCCTCCACAAGATCAAGAAGCGCATCCTCGAGTACCTGGCGGTTCGCAAGCTCAAGAACGACATGCGCGGGCCGATCCTCTGCTTCGTCGGCCCCCCCGGCGTGGGCAAGACCTCGCTCGGCCAGTCGATCGCGCGGGCGATCGGCCGGAAGTTCGTCCGCCTCAGCCTGGGCGGCGTGCGGGACGAGGCCGAGATCCGCGGCCACCGGCGCACCTACGTGGGTGCCCTCCCGGGCCGGATCATCCAGTCGATGAAGAAGGCCGCGACCGTCAACCCGGTGATGATGCTCGACGAGATCGACAAGCTCGGGGCGGACTTCCGCGGCGATCCCAGCGCCGCGCTGCTCGAGGTGCTCGACCCGGAGCAGAACTTCTCCTTCTCCGACCACTACCTCGACCTGGCCTACGACCTCTCCAAGGTCATGTTCATCGGCACCGCCAACCTGCTCGACCCCATCCCCGGCCCGCTCAAGGACCGCATGGAGATCCTCGAGCTGCCCGGGTACACCTTCGAGGAGAAGGTCCACATCGCCCAGAACCATCTCATCCCCAAGCAGCTGCGGGAGCACGGGCTGTCGGCGGAGTCGATCAGCCTGAGCGAGAAGGGGCTCATCAAGATCATCATCGCCTACACGCGCGAGGCCGGGGTCCGCAACCTCGAGCGGCGCATCGCCGACGTCTGCCGGGCGGTGGCGGTCGAGGTGGCGACCGGCAAGGTGGCCGCCAACGGGAAGCGGGTGGTGGACGAGCCGGACGTGCTCGAGATCCTGGGGCCCGAGAAGTTCTACAACGAGACCGCGGAGCGGACCGAGATCGCCGGGGTGGCCACCGGCCTCGCCTGGACCGCCGCTGGCGGCGACATCCTCTTCATCGAGGCCACCAAGATGACCGGGAAGGGCTCGCTCACCCTCACCGGGCAGCTCGGCGACGTGATGAAGGAGTCCGCCCAGGCGGCCCTCTCCTACCTTCGCTCCAAGGCGGACAACCTCGGGATCCCGGGGAACTTCCTGGAGAAGACCGATCTCCACATCCACTTCCCCGCGGGTGCCATCCCCAAGGACGGCCCGAGCGCGGGCGTGACCATCCTCACCGCCCTGGTCTCGCTCCTCACCGGGATCCGCGTCCGCTCCGACGTGGCGATGACCGGCGAGGTGACCCTTCGCGGGCTGGTGCTGCCGGTGGGCGGCATCAAGGAGAAGGTCCTGGCCGCGCACCGGGCGGGCATCAAGCGGGTCATCATCCCGGCCCGCAACGAGAAGGACCTGGTGGACGTGCCCGAGCAGGCGCGCAAGGAGCTCGAGTTCGTCTTCGCCCAGCACATGGACGACGTGCTCAAGGCTGCCCTCGAGGA
>DATKAL010000500.1:0-3319 GCA_035498135.1 Anaeromyxobacter sp. | reverse complement strand
GAGGAGCCGCCGGGCCGCGCCCAGGTTGTTCACGACCGAGGCGAGCGGTCCCCCCAGCCGGCTGGAGAGCAGTCGGGCCAGCTCGTCCCGCGCGCTGGCGCGGGTCAGCAGCTCGAGCCGCTCCAGGTCTCGATGTTCCGGCGACGCGGCCGCCCGCGAGCGGACCAGCAGGACGAGCAGGGTGGCGATGGCCGCCCCTTCCAGCAGCGCCACCCAGGCGAGCGTCGAGAGCCCCCCCTCCCCGTCCCCGGGTCCGGCGGCAGCCGCCAGCGGCGCGCCGGCGAGCAGCGGGGGCCAGGGCCACCGGAGCCACGTCGGTGCCCATCGCCACAGGGCGAAGCACCTGCCCCTCATCGCGCCCCTCAGGGGTTGCGAGCGAGGTCGACGAGCCGGACCAGCTCGGCGACCGATCCCACGGCCAGCTTCTCCATCACCCGGCCGCGGTGACACTTGATGGTCTTCTCCGCCGCGCCCAGCTCGGCGGCGATCTGCTTGTTCAGGAGCCCGGTCGCCACCAGGTCGCAGACCTGGCGCTCCCTGGGGGTGAGGCGAGCGAGCCGCTCCCGTGCGTCGTCCCGCGCCACCCGGTGGCCGCGGTCGCGCCCGTCGCGCTCGAGCGCCCTCGCGATCGCCTGGAGGAGATCACCCTCCGTCACGGGCTTGGTGAGGAAGTCGATGGCCCCTGCCTTCATGGCGCGGACGCCCGCCTGGAACTCGGCGTGGCCGCTCAGGAACACCACCGGCAGGGGGTCGCCGCCCGCGACCAGCTGGTCCTGCAGCTGGAGCCCGCTCACGCCCGGCATCCGGAGGTCGACCAGCACGCAGGCCGGCGCCGCCTCGCGGGCGGCGGCGAGGAACTCGCGCGCGGAGGTGAACGTGCGAACTGCGCAGCCGGCGGCGCGCAGGAGGCGGTCCATGGACCGGAGGAAGCCCCGATCGTCGTCCACGACGTAGACGGTGCCTCGGGCCTGCTCGAGGGCCCGGTGGGCCTGGTCCGGAGGGCTCATGACGGTGGTGCTCATCGGGTCGTCTCCGCCGAGACCTTCACGACGCGATCCTACAGGCTTCGCCGCCTCGACACATTGGACTTTGTGCGTATCGCCCTTGGGGTATCGCTCCCGTATCGTGGTCCTCGCTGAGGACC
This sequence comes from Anaeromyxobacter sp., assembly GCA_035498135.1. GTDB lineage: Bacteria > Myxococcota > Myxococcia > Myxococcales > Anaeromyxobacteraceae > Anaeromyxobacter. The sequence goes on along the minus strand of DATKAL010000500.1, from coordinate 2,175 downwards.
AAGTCGAGGCTGCTCGAACCCCGTCGGGGAGGAGGATGCCCGCCCCTCACCAGACCCCTCGGTGGCCGCTGGTCGCCGCGCTGCTGGCGGCCGCGCCGGCGATCTCGGCGGCAGCCGAGGGAGCGGCGCCCGAGCCCGCTCCGACGCCCCTGGCCGCCCGGAGCGGCGACGCCTCCGGCCTGGACGACCGCGACCTGCTCGAGGTGACCGGGCTCCGGAATCCGGCCGGGCGAGCCGAGCCCGAGCCGGGGAAGCTGATGATGTTCGTCCTTCCGGCCTTCGCGCTCAACCCGTCGGTCGGGGTCGCCGTGGGCGCCGCGGCCAGCGCCGCGATCGCGCTCGGGTCCCCGCAGGAGACCACCGTCTCGAGCATGTCCGCCTCGGTCATGGTCACGACCAAGCAGCAGATCATGTCCTCGGTCAAGACCGTGATCCTCACCGCGGGGAACACCTGGGAGCTCCTCGGCGACGTCCGCCTCTACATCTACTCCGAGCCCACGTACGGCCTGGGCACCGGCACGACCCCCGTGAGCGGCGGTTTCCAGATCAACGGGATCCAGACCGCGGCCCTCCCGGGCGAGCAGCCGATGGACTTCGACTACCTGAAGGTCCACGAGACCGTCTTCCGCAAGATCACCGGGCCGTACTACCTGGGCGTGGGCTACCACCTCGACCGGTACGCGGACATCCAGGATCTCGCCCTCGACCTGAACGCCTTCCCCCCCGCCGTCACCAGCCACTACGCCTACAGCCTGGCCGAGGGGTTCGACCCCCGCGCCTACAACCTCTCCGGCGTCTCGCTCAACGCCCTGGTGGAGAGCCGGGACCACACCCTCTGCGCCTACCGGGGCGTGTTCGCCCAGCTCTCCTGGCGCGTGAATCCCACGTGGCTCGGCAGCTCGCGGCCGAGCTCCCTGCTCTACGCCGAGCTTCGCACCTACCTGCCGCTCTCCGAGGAGCGGCCGCGCCACGGGCTCGCCTTCTGGGCCATCGCGCAGGGGGTGATGACCGGGAAGGTGCCCTACCTCGACCTGCCCGCGCTCGGCTACGACACCCGCGGCCGGTCCGGGCGTGGGTACGCGGCCGGCCGGTTCCGGGGGACCTCCCTGGCCTACGGCGAGGTGGAGTACCGGTTCCCCCTGACCCGGAACGGCGTCCTCGGCGGGGTGATCTTCGCCAACGCCACCACCGCCGGCCGGCCGGCGCTCGACCGGCCGGACCTCGGGGTCCACGACCCCGGGGTGAAGCTGTTCCACGCCATCGAGCCCGCCGGCGGGGCGGGCCTGCGGGTCATGGCCGACCGGCAGGCGAGGATGAACGTCACCATCGACTACGCCTTCGGCGTGGGCGGATCGAGCGGGCTCTACCTGTCGATGGGGGAGACCTTCTGAGCATGGCCGCGCCGCGGGCGCGGGCAGGAGGACGTCATGGAGCAGACCAGGAGCTTCCGCTTCATCCTGCTGATGGTCGTCTCGGCCCCCCTCCTTGCGGCCACCGCGGCCGCCGCCGCGGGCCCCTGCGTCGAGGACGCCCGCCGGCTCTGCCCGGACGTGCCCTCCGGTGACGGGCGGATCGTCGCCTGCCTCCGCGCCCGCTGGTACGACGTGTCGAGCGCCTGCCAGCAGAACGTCCAGCGGGTGGAGGGGCTCGCCCGCCAGCTCGACGTCGCCTGCACCGCCGACGCCTGGCAGTACTGCCAGGGGGTGGCGCGCGGCCAGGGGCGGGTCCTCTCCTGCCTCGGAGCGCGCTGGAGCGACCTCTCCACCACCTGCCGCGACGCGGTCGCGAGGGCGAGCGAGAAGCTGAGGCGCTTCCAGACCGCCTGCGCGGGCGACGCCGCGATCCGCTGCGCGGACGTCGCCCCGGGGGGCGGCCGGGTCTACGCCTGCCTGAAGCTCCAGGAGGACGCGCTCTCCAGCGCGTGCAAGCAGGCGATGCGCCCTTGATCCCGCGGGGCGTGCAGCCTGACGATTCGTCACGTCGTGGACGTGGCGGGAGGATGGGTGAGGGTCTTGCTTGCCGCCCCGCCCCCGCTGCGCTGGGTCGCCCTCCCGCTCGGCCGGCCTACTTCCCGAGCACCAGGCCGCCGAGGAAGTTGAACTGCCAGACCGGGATGCCGCCGCTCACCCCCACCCCGGCCCCGCCGCTCCCCACGTAGAACGACCCACCGCTGAA
>DATKAL010000499.1:0-3295 GCA_035498135.1 Anaeromyxobacter sp. | reverse complement strand
CGACGCCAGCCCGGAGATCAACGACGAGTTCGCGAAGCTCTGGGCGTCCCAGCCGAAGCGTGCGCTGCCGGTCCGCTACGGCTACATCGACGGGGCGAAGCACAACCACCTCCTCGTGACCCGGAAGGCCCCGAAGACCTGAGCGGCAGGGCATGGATCCCCGGAAGCTCCGCGCGGCGCTCCTCTGCGCGCCCCTCGCCGCGGCCTGCGCGGCCTCGCGGCCGCCGGCGGCCGCCGTGACCGCTCCCCGGCCCGCGCCGCCTCCCGCAGCCGCCGCCCCGGCGGAGCGCCCTCCGGCGCCGGCGACCGGCGCTCCCCAGGCCACCGCCGCCGCGCCCAGCCAGGGCGCCTGCCCCGCTCCGCCCCCGCCGGCGCCCTCCGGTCCCCCCGACCGCTCGCTGCCGCCCTGGTCGCAGACCCCCGTCGCGCCCATCGCCGCGGGGGCCGAGGTGCGGGACACGGTCGCGGGCGGCGCCCACCTCCGCCTGGGGACGGCGCGCGGCTCGATCCACGTCTGGACGCCGGCCGGCTACGCCGCCGCCTCGGCCGGGGTCGTGCTCTACGTGCACGGCTACTACACCGACGTGGACCAGGCGTTCGCCGACCACCGGCTCGCCGAGCAGTTCGCCGCCACCGGGCGGAACGCCCTCTTCGTCGCCGCCGAGGCGCCCTCCTGGAACGGCGAGGACGTCCAGTGGCCGGTCCTCTCCGACCTCCTCCATGAGCTGGAGGCGCGCGGGATCCCGGTCCCGCGCGGTCCGGTGGTGGTGGTCGGCCACTCGGGCGCGATCCGGACCATCCTCCCCTGGCTCCTCCACCCGCGGGTCGAGGAGGTGGTGATCCTCGACGGGCTCTACCGCGGCCAGGAGGAGCTGGAGTCGTGGCTCGCCGAGGCGGCCCCCGGCGCGCGCCGGGTGGTGCTGGTGGGGGACGAGACCGCCGCCCGGGCCGAGACCTGGCTGTCCGCGTCGTCCCGCGGCCTGCGCCTGGAGCGCGTCCCCGACGCCCTCTCCCCCGAGGAGCGGTCGGCGCCGCTCGTCTACATGCGCTCGCAGTACGACCACATGTCGATCGTCACCGAGGGCCGGGTGATGCCGGTCTTGCTCCGCGCGGCGCGGCTGCCGGGGTTGTGAACCTCGCGAGGGACGTCCGATGCCCCGCCCCTTCGGGATCTACGTCCACTACCCCTACTGCACGCACCGCTGCCCGTACTGCGACTTCGCGGTCACCACCGAGCGGCCGCCCGGCGCGGGGCGCTATGCGCGGGCGGTGCTCGCGGAGCTCGGCCTGCGGGCGGGGGAGCTCGAGGGCCTGGCGCTCCGGTCCATCTACCTCGGCGGCGGGACGCCCTCGCTCTGGGCGCCGGAGGAGGTGGCGGCGGTGCTGACCGGGCTGCGGGGCCGCTTCCCGGCGCCGGCCGGGGCCGAGGTGACGATCGAGGCCAACCCGGAGTCCTGCGACCGCGAGAAGCTCCGCGCCTGGCGCGCGGCAGGGGTGAACCGGATCTCGATCGGCGCCCAGTCCTTCCACCCGGGCGTGCTCGCCAAGCTCGGCCGGCGGCACGGGCCGGAGGCGGCGGAGCGGGCGATCCGGGAGGCGGCCGAGGAGGTCGGCAACGTGAGCGTCGACCTCATCTGCGCCGCCCGCCGCTCCTCGCCGGCCATCGCGGCCGAGGACGCCCGGCGCGCCCTCGCCGCCGGGGCGGTCCATGTCTCCGCCTACGTCCTCACCCTCGACCCCGAGGTGCTGGCCGAGGAGGTGCCCCTCGCCCGCCTCCAACGCTCTGGCCGGGTCGACTTCCCGTCCGACGACGAGGCGACCGCGCAGGCGGCGGCGATCCGGCGGACGCTCCGGCGCGCCGGGCTCCGCCGCTACGAGATCTCCAACTTCGCCCGCCCGGGCCGGGAGTCGGTCCACAACCGGCTCTACTGGGAGGGCGAGAGCTACCTCGGCCTCGGGGCCGGTGCCTACGGCTGCCGGCGCCGGGAAGCGGGGTCCTATCGCTACGGCAACCTCCGCGACGCCGGGAGCTGGCTGGCGGCGGTGGAGGCCGGCCGGCTGCCCACCGCCGAGGAGGACCGGATCGACCCGGGCGCCGACCGGAACGAGCGGCTCATGCTGGCGCTCCGGACGCGGGCCGGCGCCCCCCTCGCCGGGCTCAGCCCACGGCAGCGCCGCGAGGCGGAGGACCTCCGGCGCCACCGCCTGGCGGTGCTCCGGGGCGGCCGGCTCGTCCTCACCTTCCGCGGGATGGACCTCCACAGCGCGGTGGCCGAGCGGCTCTTCGAGTGAAGGTCCGGGTCGCCATCCTCGCGGTCGCCCTGGCGGTCACCCTCGCCTGGGCCTACGGCCGCCTCCACGCCCGGCGGGAGCGGAACGGCTGGACCCGGCCCGTCGACGTGGTGGTCTACGTGCTCGGCGACGCCTCGCCCGCCGAGGTGGGAGCGCTCGGGCGCCAGCTCGAGGCCCTCGCCGCGCGCCTCGCCGCCGACCGCGCCTCCCGCGGAGGCGGCCCGGTCCCGTTCCGCTTCGAGACCGTCGGCCCGCTCCGGCCCGAGCGGCTCCCGCCGGTCGAGGCGCCCGGCCCCTCGCTCCTCGACCGGGCCGGGCACGCGCTCGACCTCTGGCGGGCGGAGCGGGCGGCGCGCGCCCTCGCGCCGGAGCCGGACCCGGGGGCCTTCGACGTCCGCGTCTACCTGCTCGCCGCGGGGGGCGCCTCCGGCAGCGCGTTCGCCGAGGGGATCGGCGAGGCCGGGGGCGAGGTGGGCGTCGTCCGGGCGGGGCTGGGCGGCGGCGCGCTCCTCGCCGCCACCGCGGTGGTCCACGAGGTGCTGCACACCCTGGGGGCCACCGACAAGTACGACGGGGCCGGCCACGCCGTGGCCCCCGACGGGCTCTGGGATCCGGGCCGGAGCCCGCCCTACCCGCAGCTCCGGGCCGAGATCATGGTGGGCGAGGTGCCGCTCGGCCCGGGGCGGGGCCGGCTCCCGGAGTCCGCCGACGAGGTGGGGATCGGGCCGCGGACCGCGGCCGAGATCGGGTGGGAGGCGCGCTAGGTCGCGTTAAGCTCCCGCCCATGGCCAACTCCCCCACCTTCGTCGCCCACGCCCTCGATCTCCTCTCCCTGGTCGGCCCCGCCGAGGCGCGGGCCATGTTCGGCGGCCACGGCGTCTACGCCCGGGGGGTGATGTTCGCCCTCCTCGACGACGACGAGCTCTTCCTCAAGGTGGACGCCGAGGTCGAGCCGCGCTTCGCCGAGGCCGGCTGCCGGCGCTGGACCTACCCGAGCCCGAAG
>DATKAL010000498.1:0-5664 GCA_035498135.1 Anaeromyxobacter sp. | reverse complement strand
GAGCGACTCCTTCTGCTCGGCGAGGAGCTTCTCGGCCTCGGCCCGCTCCCGCTTGGCGGAGTCGATCGCCTCGCGGATGGACCGCTCCCGGTCGCTCAGCATCTTGACGATCGGCCCCCAGGCGAACCGGGAGAGCACGATCAGCAGGACGAGGAACGTGATGGCCGTCCAGAGGGTCAGGCCGGGGTTGATGTCGGCGATCCCGCCGGCGGCGAGCACCGGGGAAGGCGCGAAGGCGGTCATGCGGTCACTCCCGTGGCGTGGGCTCCGGAGGGAGCGCCTACTTGGCGAAGGAGAGGAGCAGGCAGACGACGATCGCGAAGAGCGTCGCGCCTTCGATGAGGGCGGCGGCGATGATCATCGAGGTGCGGATGTCGCCGGCCGCGGTCGGCTGGCGGGCCGAGCCCTCCATGGCGGCGGCGGCGAGCTTGCCGATGCCGAGGCCGGCGCCGAGGACGGCGAGGCCGGCGCCGAAGCCGGCGGAGAGGTAGGCGAGAGCGGCGGAGGTCATGGTCGTGGCTTCCCTTGCTTGTCCGAGTGCGGAATTACCGGGCCGCGAATTCCCGTGGCGCGCGCTGCGCTCGACTACCCATGGCCGGGGGACGCCCCCGCCACGTGAGAGGCGTGATGCTCCGGGCCGTCGGACCCGGCGTGACCGTGCTCCCCGTGCTCGTCGTGGCCGTGGTGCACGAGGCCGGCCCCGATGAAGAGCGAGGAGAGCATGGTGAAGATGTAGGCCTGCACGAAGGCGACGAAGAGCTCGAGGAGGAAGATCCCGAGGGCCATGGGGACCGAGCCGAAGGCCACCCAGGGGGTGTTGAGGGCGAACATCAGCCCGAGGAGGGCGAGGATCACGAAGTGCCCGGCCACCATGTTGGCGAAGAGACGGACGGTGAGGGCGAAGGGCTTCGTGAAGAGGCCGAGGATCTCGACCGGGATCATGATCGGCCAGAGCCAGGCGAGGGACTTCGGGACCCCGCCGGTGAGGTGGGCGAGGTAGCCGCCGATCCCCATCGCCCGGATGGCCGCGTACTGGGTGATGACGAAGGTGAAGAGGGCCATCGCCACGGTGACCGAGAGGTTCGCGGTGGCGGTGGCGGCGAACGGCACGAGGCCGAAGAGGTTCAGGAAGAGGATGAAGAAGAAGGCGCTGACGAGGTAGGGGACGAACCGGTCCGCGTCCGCCTCGCCGATGTTCTTCACCGCGATCTCGTTGCGGACGAAGGCGACCAGGACCTCGACGAAGTTGTAGAGGCCGCGCGGCACCACGCTCTTCTTGCGGACGGCGAGGAGGACCAGCAGGAGCAGGAGGGCCGACCCGATCCACATCATCACCACGTGCTTGGTGGGGGTGAGGTCGAGCCTCCCGCCGGCGAGGACCAGGGGGCCGAAGGCCTTGCCGGTGGCGGGATCGACCTCGGTGTGGAAGACCTCGCGGAGATCGAGCTCGCAGTTCCACTGCCACCCGCCCTCGCAGATGCCCGGGTACTCGATCACGTACCCGTCGGCGACGTGCTCCATCATCACCGTGCCGATGGAGAGGTCGTGCTTCTCCCCGTGGGCGGCCTCGTGGCCGGCGGCCGCGTGGTGCTCGGCGGCGTGCCCCTCGGCGGCCGGCTCGGTCGGATGGGCGCCCTCGGCGGCGGCGGCTTGCTCCGCCGGGGGCGGGGCGGGCGCGAGCGCGGGCGCGGGCGCGGCCGTCCCCTCATGCTGGGCGAGCGTGAGGCTCAGGGCGATGGCGACGAGCGAGGCGGCGGTCATGCGGTCGGACCCGTTCCCCGGCCGAGGGCGTGGAGGTACGCCCCCTCGATGCCGGCGAAGACGAAGTAGGGGACGAAGAAGGCGACGACGAAGGCGTAGACGTCCTCGCCGGCGCGGACCACGAGGACGGTGCCCAGGGAGACGAGGAGGAGCCGGGCGAGGAAGGCCACCGCCATCACCGCCAGGGCGCGCTGGACGGCCTTCCCGCCGCCGGACGCGAACCGGCCCATGGCCAGGATCGAGCCCACCCCGGTGACCCCGGAGATGGCGGCGCCCGCCACCGCCCCGCGGCGGTGGGCTCCCGAGAGGAGCGCGAGGCCGACGAAGGCGAGGGCGAGCAGGGCGGAGAGCGGCTGGTGCTTCACTTCGGAGTCCTCGTCCCGAGTACCTGCCTGAAGAAGCTCACGAACCCGCCCACCATCCCGACGGTGGCGCCGACCAGGGTGAGCCAGGGGACCATGTGGCCCAGCTTCCCGTCGAGCCAGTGACCGAGGAGGGTGAAGACCACCACCGCACCGACGAGGCTCGTGGAGGCGGCGATGTAGGGCGCCGCCTTCCGATACCCCTCGGCGAGGTTCGAGAGGCCCTGATCGTCCCTCGGTGTCCGGCGCTCTCGATCGCTCGGACCCGCCACCTCGACCTCCTCGTGGATCGATTCCCTTCGTCCCCCAAATCACCGGGGGTTACCGGAGCTTCGGTGAGACGGAAGGCAGGCCCGTATAGCAGGCGCACACCGGAAGGTCAATGGTCTCGCGCCCCTCCCGGAGCGCGACCCGGGCTCACCCGGCCCTAGACGCGGGCGGCGGCGGCAAAGGCCGCCCGGGCGGTCCGGAGCGTGTGCTCGAGGTCCTCGTCGGTGTGGGCGGTGGAGAGGAAGGCGGCCTCGAACTGGGAGGGCGGGAAGTAGACCCCCCCCTCGAGCAGGGCGTGGAAGAAGGCGGCGAACCGCCTGGTGTCGCAGGCCCGGGCGCTCTGGGCGTCGAAGACCGGCTTCCCGGAGAAGAAGACGGTGAGCATCGCCCCGACCCGGTTCACCTGGACCGGCACCTTCTCCGCCCGGGCCGCCTCGGCGAGCCCCGCCTCGAGCCGTGCCCCGCTCCGCTCCAGCTTCTCGTAGGCGGCCGGGGTCATGAGCTTCAGGGTGGAGTGCCCGGCGGCCATCGCCATCGGGTTTCCGGAGAGCGTGCCCGCCTGGTAGATGGGGCCGGCCGGCGCCACCCGGTCCATCACGTCGGTCCGGCCGCCGAACGCTCCGACCGGGAGCCCGGCGCCGATCACCTTGCCGAAGGTGACGAGGTCGGGCCGGATCCCGTAGAGCCCGCAGGCGCCGCCAGCCCCGACGCGGAAGCCGGTCATCACCTCGTCGATGATGAGCAGGGCGCCGTGCCTCCGGCAGACGTCGAGCAGCCCCTGGAGGTAGCCGGGCCGAGGGACGAGCACGCCCATGTTCCCCACCACCGGCTCGACGATCACCGCGGCCAGGGTCGCTCCACGCTCGGCGAAGAGCTTCTCCACCGCGGCGAGGTCGTTGAACGGCAGGGTGAGGGTGTGGCGGGCGAGGTCGGCCGGGACGCCGGGGGAGTCGGGGAGCCCGAGGGTCTCCACGCCCGAGCCGGCCTTGACCAGGAGCGCATCGCCGGCGCCGTGGTAACAGCCGTCGAACTTGAGGACGTCGTCGCGCCCGGTGAAGCCGCGGGCCACCCGGATGGCGGCGGTGGTGGCCTCGGTCCCCGAGGAGCAGAAGCGCATCTTCTCCACCCAGGGCATCCGCTCCCGCACCAGCTCGGCGAGGGTGATCTCGCGGGGCGAGGGGGCGCCGTAGGAGGAGCCGTCCTTCATCGCCTCCTGGACCGCCCGCATCACCTCCGGGTGGCAGTGGCCGACGATGAGCGGGCCCCAGGAGAGGACGTAGTCGACGTAGTCGTTCCCGTCGACGTCGAAGAGGTGCGAGCCCTTGCCGCGGGCGATGAAGCGCGGCGTCCCCCCCACCCCCTTGAAGGCGCGGACGGGGCTGTTCACGCCCCCGGGGAAGAGCTCCTTGGCCTTGGCGAACAGCTTCTCGGAAAGCTCGGTCTTCACGGCTCCTGGTCCTTTCTCGGCCGGCCGCGGGCGGGACCCGGGCCGGGGCCCCGGGTCACGGCGCTTCCCGCGGGCTGGGCTTCACCTTGTCGTGGTCGAAGGCGGCGGCCCGATCGCCGGGCTTGGCGGTCTTGGCCCGCTCCCGCCGGTCGCGCACCGCCTCGATGTCGGTCCGGATCGCGTCCGGGTTGGGGTGGGTGGGGAGTGCCTGGGCGTAGAGCTCCAGGGCGCGGTCGAGCTTCCCCGCCTGCGCGAAGATGTGCGCCTCGCCCTCGAGGGCGCGGGCGGCGATGTCGGGCCGGGTCCGCCGGTCCACCAGCACCCGGAACGCGCCCAGCGCCTCGTCGTCCTTCTTCTCGAGCGCCCAGGCCTGGCCGGTGATGAGCTGGGCCTCGTCGGCCAGGTCGCTCGTGGGCCAGCGCTCCCGGAGGATTCGGGCCTCGGTCCGGGCCTGGGCGTAGCGCTTGAGCTCGAGGTACTGGCGCGCCACCTCGAGCTGGTACTTCGCGGCGTCGGGCGAGTCCGAGGCGGCCACGTCGGCGTACTGGGCGATGGCGGCGAGCCGGTCGTTGAAGCGATCGCGGTAGATGTCCCCGATCACCTCGCGGGCCTCGTGGGCCTCCTTGCCCCCGGGGTAGAGCGAGATGATCCGCCGGTAGTAGGAGACGGCGCCGGTGTAGTCGCCGAGGTCGAGGTAGGAGACGTCGCCCGAGAACTTGAGCGCCTTCCAGCGGACGGCCGCCTCGCCCTCCGGGAGCGGCCCCTCGCCCAGGTCGGCGAGGAGGGCCTTGTAGCCGTTCAGGGCGCCGCGGGCGTCGCCCTTGTGGCGGAGGGCGTTGGCGGCCTCGAGCCGGCCCTCCGGCGAGCGGCAGGCCAGGGCCAGGAGCCCGGCCAGGAGCGCCGCCCGCGCGAGGTGCGCCGGGCGGCGCCTCACCCCTGCTCCTCCGGCCCGCCCTCCTCCTCGGAGCCTTCCTCGCCGTCGGCCGGGGCCGACTCCACCGGCACCGCCCCGCCCTCGGGGGCCTCGCGCACGCCGGCCGCCTCCGCCTCGGCGGTGGTCTCGGCCACCTTCGCCACCCCCACCACCTGCTCCTCCTTCGACTCGAGGGTGATGAGGCGCACCCCCTGGGTGTTGCGGCCGATGACGCTGATCCCCTTGGCGGCCATGCGGATCAGCATGCCCTTGTTGGTGACCAGCATCACCTCCTCCGCCTCGGAGACGGTGGCGGCGGAGACCACCGGCCCGTTTCGCTCGGTGGTCTTGATGGTGATGATCCCCTTCCCGCCGCGGCTCTGGACCCGGTACTCGGGGAGCCCGGTCCGCTTCCCGTAGCCGTTCTGGGTGACGGTGAGGATGGAGGGGGTGGGCTCGCCCTCCTTCGGCGCCGGGATGGCGTCGGCGGCCACCACCGCGTCCCCGGCCTCGAGCGTGATCCCCTTCACCCCGTAGGCGGTCCGCCCCATGGGGCGGGCGTCCGACTCCTCGAAGCGGATCGCCATCCCTCGGGCGGTGGAGAGGAGGACGTGGCTCGCGCCGTCGGTGAGCCGGGCGGCGATGAGCTCGTCGCCCTCCTCGATCCCGAGGGCGATGATCCCGGCCGCCCGGGGCCGGGAGAACTGGTCGAGCCGGGTCTTCTTGATCACCCCCTGGCGCGTGGCCATGAAGACGAACTGGGCCGCCCCCGCCGCCTCGCCCACCCGCTCCTCGCCGCCCTCCACCTCCCCCTCCTCGGCGGAGGAGGGGAGCTCGGGGAGGCGGCGCACCGGGAGAATCGCGGCCACCTTCTCGCCCGGGGCGAGCTGGACCAGGTTGACGATGGGCTT
>DATKAL010000497.1:0-2969 GCA_035498135.1 Anaeromyxobacter sp. | reverse complement strand
GCCGAACCGGCCCGCCCGCTGGGCGTCGTCGCCGGCCGCTGAGCCGCCCTCCCGGGCGGTGGCCTCTACGCCTCGCCCGGGACGAGCCGCCGCCACTCCACCATCAGGCAGCGGTCCTGGACCACCTGCATCCCCGCCCTGGCGAGCGCCTGGGCGAAGGCGTCGTCGCGGATCCCGAGCTGCAGCCAGACCGCACGCGGACGGAGCGCCAGGAGGTCGTCCAGGTGGCCGGCCAGGTCCGCCGGGCGGCGAAACACGTCCACCAGGTCCACCGGCCGGGGCACGTCGGCGAGCTTCCGGAGGACCGGGCGGCCGAGGATCTCCTTCACCTCGGGGTAGTAGACCGGGACCGGGACCACCTCGAGCCCCGCCTGCGCGAGGAAGCTCGGGACGTAGAACGCCGGCTGGTCGGCCTGGGCTTCCGTCTTGATCCCGAGCACCGCCACCCGCCGCACCGATCGCAGGAGCTCGCGGATCTTCCCGTCGTCCTCGAGCAGGTTCTCCCTCCAGGCGTCCATCGCGTGCTCCTCCTCGCCTAGCTCTGGCGCGCCCGCCCCCCGGGCGCAAGCGGCCCGCGCCCTCCCGGCTTCGAAGGAGGGGGGCGGCCGTGGAATCTCCAGGAATTTCGGATGCCTGGGGTCTGGGAGGGGCTTCGTCCCGAACCGCTCCGAAAAAATGGACAGCACGCCCCGTCCGCCTACGATGGCCTCCATGGAGACGAAGAGGAAGGCCGCCGTGGTCGTGGCCGAGGCGGCGGCGCAGGCAGCGCTCCGGCGCGGCCCGGCCAGGGATCTCGCCCCGGACGAGGAGCGGGTGATCCGGATGCGCCTCGGCGCCGCGCCAGCGCCGGCCGCCCCCCTCGAGCAGGCCGCCGAGCCGCTCTCCGATCTCGAGATCGAGCTCCGCTCCTACGAGATCGAGGCCTACCTGAGGTGGAAGGCCCGCCGGGCGGAGCAGGTCCCCGCCGCGGGCGCGCGGTCCGTCGCCGCCCCGCGCCCTTCCCGCGCCAAGGAGAAGATCATCCGGGCGCTGCGGCGGAAGAGCTAGCCGCCGGCCGCGCTCCGGGGCCCGCGCGGTGAGCCGCGCCGCGCTCCCTCACGTCAGCGTCAGCATCCCGACCGCGATCTCGACGGGCACCAGGCTCGGCCTGGGAGTCGCCCCGGGCGCGTCCACCTGGAGCGCCATCTCCTCGGGGATCACCCGCGCCTTGAGCACCTCGAGGGGGATGGCGTGGCCGGCGCTCGCCGGATCGGGGCTCACGGGCTCGAGCGCGATCCGCAGCAAGGGGACGCCGGACTCCTTGGCGGCGAGCCGCGCGTCCCGCTCGAACACGCCCACGGTGAGCACGTTGCCGGGCATCACCCCGCCGCCGACCAGCTGCGACCCCTCCGGCGCTCCGCCGCCGGGCTCCGAGTCCGGCTCGTAGACGCCCGCGCTCTCGAGGAGGAGCCCGCTCTCGAACGCGCCGAAGCGGACCGCCGCGCCGGCCCGGAGGTTGAAGCCCACCCCGCGGGTGCGGACCCCCGAGGGCCCGACGAGCGCGAGCACGAGCCTCATCGACGTCGACGCCGGATCCCGCATCAGCCTCCAGCCTCGGCTGTCCGGCTCGGCGTAGGCGAGCCCGCCCTCCGGCTCGGCGCTCCCCTTCGGCTCACGGCCCTGCCCCATGCCCCGACGGTAGCCCGGCGGAGGCGGCGGACCATAGGCTCATGGTGCGGGTGGACCGGACCTCACCCGAGGATCGGGTGGGTGCGCGGCTCGCCTAGGGCTCGCCGGCCTGATCGACGAGCCGCACGAGATCGGGGAGCGAGCTCACGCCCAGCTTCGAGAGCGCGTTGCTCCGGTGGACCTTGACCGTGTGCTCGCTCGTCCCGAGCTCGAGCGCGATCTGCTTGTTCAGGAGGCCGTGCGCGACCCGCTCCACCACCTGCCGCTCCCGCGGCGTGAGCTGGGCGAGGCGCTGCCGGGACTCCTCCCGCCGCAGCCGCTCGCCCCGGATCCTCGCCCGCTGCGCCAGGGCGGCCTCGATGGCCGCGAGGAGGGCCTCTGGCTCGAAGGGCTTGGTGAGGAAGTCCACCGCCCCCCGCTTCATCGCCCGCACGCTCGAGGGCACGTCGGCCGAGCCGCTGATGAACACCACCGGCAGCTCGGGGTGGGTCTCCGCCAGGACCTCGAGCAGCTCGATCCCCGAGAGGCCGGGCATGTTCAGGTCCACCACCAGGCAGGCCCCGTCGTCGCCGGCGCTCCGGGCGAGGAACTCCTCCGCCGAGGAGTGGGTCACGACCGTGAGCCCCTTCAGGCGCAGGAGGCGCGCGAGCGACTCGAGGAACGGGCCCTCGTCGTCGACGAGGTGGATCCGGGTGGAGGGCGGGATCTGCGCCACGCTCGCGAAAATCTGCCGGATTCCGGCCGCGGGATCAACGCGCTGCGAGCCGCAGCCTCCCCTCCCCCGGAGGAGTCGCAGGTCCCGGTCCCCCAGGTGGGCCTACCCGAGCTTCCCCTCGAGGCGGGCCACGAGGTGCCGAGCGGCCAGGGCGGGCTCGGGCGCCCGATCGGCGGCCGGGAGCGCGCCCGCCGCCAGGAGGCCGGCGAGGAAGGGCGCGGTCCGGGGGTTGCGCCACCAGTCCTCGTCGAGCCGCTCGCGCACCTCGCGGCGGAGGGCCTCGCCCGCGCCCGCGCCGGCCAGGGCCGCCCCCAGCGCGGCGGCGTCCGAGTCCCGGGCCGCGCGCACGCCCTCCCAGGCCGCCCCGGTGGCGAGCGTGAGGGCCTCGCGATACCCCTCTCGCCAGGCGGCGCCGGAGAGGCCACGCTCCACCTCGGTGGCCACGCGGAGCGCCGCGGAGGCCGCCCGCAGCCCGAGCAGGCGGCGGAGGGCGAGGTCCCGGACGAGGTCCGGCGCGTGCCGCCGCTCGACCGAGGCGCGCTCGGCGAGCCAGCGCGGCTCGAGGAGGAGCGAGCCCAGGAGCCAG
>DATKAL010000496.1:0-3839 GCA_035498135.1 Anaeromyxobacter sp. | reverse complement strand
GTAGCAGTCGGCGAGCCCCGGGGCGTCGCCGTGGGCGAAGCGGCCCGCCTGGCCGTCCCCCACCGCCCGCTCCAGGGTCTGGAGCCCGCGGGCGATCACCGCCGGCGCCCACTCCCGGTCCCAGCCCGGGACCTTCTCGCGCAGCCCCTTGAGCACGATGGCGTTCTGGAGCGGCTGGATCCCCGAGTTGACGTGCTCGGCGAGGGCCCGCACCCGGGCCCGGCCCAGGAGGTCGGCGGGGAGGAGCGGCGGGTCGGGGAAGCGCTCCTCCAGCCACTCCAGGATCGCCATCGACTGCACGAGCCGGCGCGCCGGCTCGCCCGGCTCCTCCACCTCCAGCACCGGCACCTGCTGGGCGGGGCTCCGGTCCCGGAACGCCTCCCCCCACTGCTCCCCGGTGAGGAGGTTCACCGCCCGGTACTCCCAGGCGAGCCCCTTCAGGGCGAGGCCGTTCCGGACCCGCCAGGCGGAGGAGGAACGCCAGTACGACCAGAGCGTGAGCTTCATCCCTTCACCACCCGCTGGGCGATGGCCCCGAAGACGCTCCGCCCGGCCGCGTCCTGGACGTCGAGCTCGACGGTGTCGCCCGGCTCGAGGTAGCGGGTCCGCGGCGCCCCGGCGTCGATCATCTCCAGGGCCCGCTGCTCCGCGATGCAGGACCAGCCCCGGGCGCGCTCCGCGTTCGAGACCGTGCCGCTCCCCAGGATCGTCCCGGCGGTGAAGCCCCGGGTCCGGGCGACGTGCTCGAGGAGCTGCAGGAAGGAGAAGTGCATCTCCGGCCCCGTCTCGAGGTCGCCCACCCGCTTCCCGTTCCAGCGCACCAGGAGCCTGGCGTGCACCCGCCCGTCCCGCCAGGCCGGTCCCAGCTCGTCGGGCGTGGCGGCGAAGGGCGAGAAGGCGGTGGCCGGCTTCGACTGGAAGAAGCCGAACCCCTTGGCGAGCTCCGGGGGGATGAGGTTCCGGAAGGTGACGTCGTTCGCCAGGCAGAGGAGGCGGACGCAGGCGGCCGCCCCGGCGGCGCGTGTGCCCCGGGGGACGTCGCCGAGGACGCAGCAGACCTCGCCCTCGAGGTCGAGCCCCCAGGCCGGATCGGGGAGCGGGAGGTCGGCGGTGGGCCCGAGCAGGATCCCCGAGCCCCCCTGGTAGACGAGCGGATCGGTCTCGAGGGTGGCGGGGGGCTCGGCGCCCCGGGCCTTGCGGACCAGCCGGACGTGGTTCAGGTAGGCGGAGCCGTCCACCCACTCGTAGGCGCGGGGGAGCGGCGCCAAGAGGGCGTCGGGGTCGAGCGGCTCCCCCTGGGCGTCCCCGGCGTCGAAGGAGGCGGCCAGCGCCCTGAGGGACGGGGCGCAGACCTCCCAGCGGTCGAGGGCGTCCTGGAGGCTGCGGGCGATGCGGGTCGCGTCCAGGACCGCGTCGCCGTCGCGGCGCACCACCACCAGCCGGCCGTCCCGGCTCCCGTCCCGGACCGTCGCGAGGCGCATGGATCTTCCGGAGGGGGTGTAACGATCCTCCCGGGCGCCGGCGACCTCCGGGCGGGCCGGCCGGGAGGCTGCTATGGATCGGGCCCGTGACCGGCCTCACCGTCTCCGTGCTCGGCGCCATCGCCGAGGTCCCCGCCGCCGACTGGGACGGCCTCTCGGCCCACGAGCCGGAGCGGGCGAGCCCCTTCGTCCGCCACGCCTTCCTGGCCGCCGCGGAGGAGAGCGGCTGTGCCGCGCCGCGCCACGGCTGGAGCCCCCGCCACCTGCTGGTGCGGCGGGGCCGGCGGCTGGTGGCCGCCGCCGCCTGCTACGCCCGGAGCGCCTCGGACGGCGACTTCGGACGCGACTGGGAGTGGGCCGGCGCCGCGGCCCGGGCAGGGGTGCCCTACTACCCCAAGCTGGTGGTGGGCGTCCCGTTCACCCCCGCCACCGGCCTCCGCGCCCTGGTGGCGCCGGGCGAGGACCGGGCCGCGCTGGTGCAGGCGCTGGCGGAGGGCGCCCGCCGCCTCTGCGCGGACGAGGGGATCCACGGCGTCCACGTCCTCTTCCCCGACGCCGCCGAGGCGCGGGAGTGGGCCGCGGCCGGGCTCGCGCTCCGGGTGGACTTCCAGTACCACTGGCGCAACGCCGGCTACGCGGCCCCGGAGGACTTCCTCGCCCGCTTCCCCTCCAAGCGGCGGAACGCGATCCGGCGGGAGCGGCGGGCCCCTGCCGAGCAGGGGATCGCCATCCGGACCGTCCGGGGCGACGAGCTCGCCCGCGACCCGGCCGGCTGGGCGCGCGACTGCTTCGCCCTCCACCGCGCCACCACCGACGAGATGGCCTGGGGGATGCGGTTCGTGAACCGCGCCTTCTACGAGCGGGTGATCGCGGGGATGCCGGACGCGGTCGAGGTGGTGGAGGCGCGCCGCGAGGGGAAGCTCGTCGCCATGGCCTTCAACCTGGCCTCGCGCTCGGCGCTGTTCGGGCGCTACTGGGGGTGCCGCGAGCAGCACCCCTTCCTCCACTTCAACGTCGCCCTTTACCACTCGATCGACGAGTGCATCCGGCGCGGGGTGGCGCGCTTCGAGGGCGGCGCCGGGGGTGAGCACAAGCTGGCCCGCGGCTTCGAGCCGGCCGAGACCTGGAGCGCCCACGTCTTCCTCGACCGCCGCCTCGACGCGCCCGTCCGCCGCCACCTCGAGTCCGAGCGCGAGGAGCGCCTGCGGGCGGTGGCCCGCTGGCGCGACGAGCACCCGCGGCTGGGTGGCTGAGCCGCGCCGCCGCCCGGCGAGCACCCCGGCCTGCGCGCCCAGGCCAGGGTGATGTCCCGCTGCCAGGCGGCGCCGCCGTGCTCCGCCGCCAGCGTCCGCGCGTCCCGGATCAGCGCCTCGAGGGCGGCGGGCCCGAGCGCCGGGCCGACGTAGGAGAGCGAGCGCAGCACGGCGGCGAGGCGCTCCTCGTCGAGCCGGAGCTCGTCGGCGAAGCGCTCCTCGGCCGGTGCTCCCAGGCCGGCCAGGGAGAAGAGCAAGCCGACGGGAGGCGGGGCGGGGCGGGCCTTGGGGTTCGCCGCGGCGATGCGGCGGGAGAGGGCGGCGAGGAAGGGCGTCCCGGCCAGGCGGGGGGTGACCACCGCCAGCACCCCGCCGGCCGCGAGGAGCCGCGCCGCCTCCCGGCCGGCCCGCTCGGGATCGACCCACTGGAGCGCGTCCGCGAGGACCACCAGGTCGAAGGCGCCGGAGGGGAGGCCGGTCCGCTCGGCGGCGGCGTGGACCGGCTCGACCCCCGGCACCCCCTCGGCGGCGAGGGCGGCGAGCATGGCCCTGGCCGGCTCGACGGCGGCCACCCGGGCGCCGGCGCGGGCGAGCGGCAGGGCGAGGTGGCCGATCCCGGCGCCGAGATCGGCGATCCGGGCGGGGCCGGCGCGCCCCTCCGCGCCGAGCGCCAGGAGGCGCGCCACCAGCGCGGGCGGGTAGCCGGGGCGGAGGCGGTAGTCCGCCGCCAGCCGGTTGAAGACCCAGCGCGGATCGTCCTCGGGGGCGACGGCGCGGCGCGACACCGGGCGAGGCTATCCCGCGCCCGCGCTCCGGGCCACCCTGCTATCCTCCGCCGGCGGAGGAGGTCGACCGGTGGGCATCCCCGAGGAGGTCCGGGCGGTTGCGCGGCGCGCCCTGGCGCTGCCGGACGACGCCTTCCTGGCCGAGTGCGAGGAGACCTTCTTCGTCGCCGGGGGCCCGGGCGGGCAGCACCGGAACAAGACGGAGAGCGGCGTCCGCCTGCTGCACCGGCCCACCGGGATCCTGGTCACCGCCACCGAGCGCCGGAGCCAGCTCCAGAACCGCACCGCCGCCCTGGAGCGGCTGCGCGAGCGGCTGGCGC
>DATKAL010000495.1:0-20688 GCA_035498135.1 Anaeromyxobacter sp. | reverse complement strand
GGCCGGCAGCGCGGCGAGGATGGCCGGATCGAACGGCGGCTCGGGCTCCGGCTCGCGCTCCGGCTCGCGCGCGGGCGGCTCGGCAGCGGGGTACGCCGGGGCGGCCGCCAGCTCCTCCTCCACCGGCTCCGGCTCGAGCGGCTCAGCCTCGGCCTCGGCGACGACCGGCCGGTTCCGGAGGCCGGCCGGGAGGAGCGACTCGCGCAGCCGTGCCGCCGCCGCCCCGACGTCGAACCCGCCGCGGAGGCCGCCGGCGCCCATCTCCGGACCGATGAGATCGTGCAGCTCCGAGTACCGGGCCTGCTCGTCGGCCGTGAGCCCCTCGGCGAGGCGCTTCTGGTCGAGGAACCGGAACTCCTTCATCACGCTGCGCTGATCGGGCATGGGCGGCGTCCAGGGGACGGAAGGGCTCGTGGCGGCCTCCGGACGGCCGATGATACCTCGCGCGGGAGGGGAGGCGAAAGGAGCGGACGGCTTGATTTCGCGAGGCCCGGCGGCCATCTATGGGCCCACCCATGCCCCGGCTCCCGGTCCTCGACGAGGCGCGCCACCGCCCCCCCTCGCCCGGGCCAGGCGTCTTCCTCCCCACCACGGCGGCCGAGCTGGCGGCCCGGGGCTGGAAGGAGCTCGACGTCCTCCTCGTCACAGGCGACGCCTACGTCGACCACCCGAGCTTCGGCGCGGCGGTGATCGGCCGGGTGCTGGAGGCGGCCGGCTACCGGGTGGGGGTGGTTGCCCAGCCGAACTGGCGGAGCCCGGCCGACGTCCTCCGGCTCGGCCGGCCCCGGCTCTTCGTGGGGGTCACCTCGGGCGCGATGGACTCGATGGTGAACCACTACACCGCCCACAAGCGCCGGCGGTCCGACGACGCCTACACGCCGGGCGGGGAGGCGGGGCGGCGGCCGGATCGCGCGGCCACGGCGTACGCCCGGCTCTGCCGCGAGGCCTTTGGCCCGACCGTGCCCATCGTGCTGGGCGGCATCGAGGCCTCGCTCCGGCGGATCGCCCACTACGACTACTGGGACGACCGGGTCCTGCCCTCGATCCTGGTCTCCTCCGGCGCAGACCTCCTCGCCTACGGCCAGGGGGAGCGCCCGGCGCTCGAGATCGCCCGGCGCCTCGCCTCCGGCGAGGACATCTGCGGCCTGGTGGACGTCCCCGGGACCGCGGTCGTCGTCCGGGACCTGGCGCTGGCCGGGCTCGAGGCGCGCCCGCGGCCGGCGCTGGAGCTGCCCCCCTTCGAGGAGGTGGCCCGGGACCGCCGGCGCTTCGCCGAGTTCAGCCGCCTCTACCACCTCGAGCACAACGCCGACAACGCCCGCATCCTCGTGCAGCCGCACGGCCGCGGGGACCGCGCCGCCTTCGTGGTGGTGAACCAGCCCCTCCCCGCCCTCTCCACCGAGGAGCTGGATCGGATCGCCGAGCTCCCCTACGTCCGCGAGGCCCACCCCTCGTATGGCGGCGCCCACATCCCGGCCCTGGAGCAGATCCGCTGGTCGATCCAGATCCTCCGGGGCTGCGCCGCCGGCTGCGCCTTCTGCTGCATCACCGAGCACCAGGGGCGCGACGTGGCCTCGCGCTCGGAGGCGAGCGTGCTGCGCGAGATCGCGGCGCTCGCCTCGAAGGAGAGCTTCCGGGGGACGATCACCGACGTGGGCGGGGCGACGGCCAACATGTGGCGGATGACCTGCACCAGCGCCGAGGCCCACGCCGCCTGCCGCCGCGCCTCCTGCGTCTACCCCGCGGTGTGCAAGCTCTTCCAGGTGGACCACGGTCCCCTCCTCGACCTCTACGCCCGGGCCCGGGCGGTGAAGGGGGTGAAGCACCTCTTCGTCGGCTCGGGCGTCCGCTACGACCTCGCCCAGGCGGACCGGAAGAACGGGGCCCGCTACCTCGAGTCCCTGGTCGCCCACCACGTCTCCGGCCAGCTCAAGGTCGCCCCCGAGCACGTCTGCGAGCCGGTCCTGAAGGTGATGAAGAAGCCCGGGCTCGAGTCCTTCGAGCGCTTCCGGCGCGACTTCGAGCGCTTCACCCGCAAGGCGGGGAAGGAGCAGTACCTCGTCCCTTACTTCATCTCCTCCCACCCGGGCGCCTCCCTCGAGGAGGCGGTGCAGCTCATGGAGTACCTGCAGCGGAACGGCTGGCGGCCGCAGCAGGTGCAGGACTTCGTGCCCACTCCCATGACCCTGGCCTCGGACATCTACTGGACCGGGCTCCACCCCATGACCGGGCGGCCGGTGGCGGTCACCCGCGACATGGAGGAGAAGCGGATGCAGAAGGCCCTCCTCCGCTGGGGCGATCCGGCCAACCGGCCGCTGGTCGAGAAGGCCCTGCGCAGGACCGGCCGGCTCCGCCCCGGCGAGCGGCTCGGGCCGGGGATGCGCCCGCGGCGGCGCCCGGGGGGGGACCGCCGCGCCGGAGGCGGCGGCCCGCGGCGGGCTCCCCGGAGCTGACCGGGACGGCCGGGGTGACGGGGAGGCCGGCCTGCGCTAGCCTCCCCGCGCCATGGAAGACCGCGCGCGCGCCGAGCGTCACCGCCGGCTCTGGGAGGCCGACCACCAGCACCTCTGGCATCCCTTCACCCAGATGCAGGACTGGCTCGCCGAGGAGCCGGTGATCGTCGATGCCGCGGAGGGCGTCTACCTCCAGGACACCCTGGGCAACCGCTACCTCGACGGGGTGTCGTCGCTCTGGTGCAACGTGCACGGCCACCGCGTCCCGGAGATCGACGCCGCCGTCCGCGCCCAGCTCGACCGGGTGGCCCACTCGACCCTCCTCGGGCTCGCCTCCACCGCCTCGATCGAGTGCGCCGAGGAGCTGGTCCGGCACCTGCCGCGCGGCCTCACCCGCGTCTTCTTCTCGGACGCCGGGGCGACCGCGGTCGAGATCGCCCTCAAGATGGCCTTCCAGCACCACCAGCTCCGCGGGGACACGGCGCGGTCCGAGTTCGTGGCCCTCCGGGGCGGGTACCACGGGGACACCATCGGCTCGGTCTCCCTGGGCGGGATCGACCTCTTCCACCGGATCTTCAAGCCGCTCCTCTTCGACGTGCACCACGCACCGCAGCCCTACTGCTACCGCTGCCCGCTCGGGAAGACCTACCCGGACTGCGCCACCGCCTGTGCCGGGGAGGTGGAGCGGATCTTCGAGGCCCGGCCCGGCCGGATCGCCGCCCTGGTGCTCGAGCCGCTCATGCAGGGGGCGGACGGGATGATCGCCCAGCCGCCCGGCTACCTCCGGCGGATGCGCGAGATCTGCGATCGGCACGGCGCCCTGCTGGTCTGCGACGAGGTGGCGACCGGCTGGGGCCGGACCGGGACCACCTTCGCGGTCGAGCAGGAGGGCGTGGTCCCGGACCTCCTCACCATGGCGAAGGGGCTCACCGGCGGCTACCTTCCGCTCGCCGCCACCTGCACCACCGAGGCGGTCTTCGAGTCCTTCCTCGGCCCGCACGACTCCCAGCGGACCTTCTTCCACGGCCACACCTACGCGGGGAACCCGCTCGCCTGCGCCGCGGCGACCGCCTCGATGGCGCTCTTCCGCGAGCGCCGGATCGTGGAGGGGCTGCCGGCGAAGGCCGCCGCCCTCGCCCGGGCGCTCGCCCCGGCCGCCCGCCTCGAGCACGTGGGGGAGCTCCGGCAGCGCGGCCTCATGGTCGGGATCGAGCTGGTCCGCGACCGGGCCACCCGCGAGGAGTACCCGTACGCCCTGCGGGCCGGCCACCAGGTGATCCTGGCGGCCCGCCGCCGGGGGGCGCTCCTCCGGCCGCTCGGGAACGTGGTGGTGCTCATGCCGCCCCTGGCCATGACCGAGGCGCAGCTCGAGGAGCTGGCGGCGATCGCCACCGCCTCGATCGCCGAGGTCACGGCGAGGCTCTGATGCGCGGCCTGTTCGTCACCGCCACCGACACCGGGGTGGGGAAGACCGAGGTCTCCTGCGCCCTGCTCCTGGCCGCCCGCGCGGCGGGTCTCGACGCGGTGGGGATGAAGCCCGCCCAGTCGGGCGAGGCCCCCGGCGAGAGCTCCGACGCGGAGCGCCTCCGGGTGGCGGCGGGCGGGGTGGAGCCGCTCGAGGCGATCTGCCCGTACCGCTTCGGCCCCCCGCTCGCGCCGGCGGTGGCGGCGCGGCTCGAGGGGCGGGAGGTCTCCCTCGCCCGGATCGTGGCCGCCGCCCGCGCCCTGGCCGCCCGGCACGCCGCCCTCCTGGTGGAGGGGGCGGGCGGGCTCCTCGTCCCGCTCACCGAGCGCGAGAGCTTCGCCGACCTGGCGTCGGCCCTGGGGCTGCCGGTGCTCCTGGTGGCCCGGGCGGGGCTCGGGACGGTGAACCACACCGCCCTCACCGTGGAGGCGCTCCGCCGGCGGGGGCTCCGGCTGGCCGGGATCGTCCTCAACCGGACCGGACCGACGGACGATCCCTCGGTGCCCCACAACGCGGCCGAGATCGCCCGCATCACCGGCTGTGAACCGGCCGCGGTGCTGCCCTGGGAGCCCGATATCGCCGTCCGCGAGCGCGTGCTCGGATCCACGCTCGCCGCGAAGATCCAGTTTTAGGCGCCGCCGGCGAAAATTGGATCCCCGCGCCGATCGATCCTAGAGATCGCCGACGTGCCGAACGTCGTCGATCTCACCCTCGTCTCCCGCGCCCGCCGCGCGCTGCACGCCACCCTGGAGGAGCGGGGGCTCGGCTTCTTCCTCCTCGCCTCCTCCCGGACGCCGCGCCTCGATCCGCGCCGGATCGCCTGGGTGGTGGAGTCGGCGCGCCGGCGGGTCTCGCTGCGCGCCCGGCGGGATCCCAACGCCCTCTCCCGGACCCGCCGCGTCCTGCGCCGCGAGCTCATCCGCCGCCTGGCCGAGGCGATGCTCCAGGCCGGCCTGTAGCCGGACCCGCCGGCGGCGGCCTACTCGGCCTTCCCGCTCGAGCGGGCCACGAAGCGGAGCCGCAGGTCGGTGAGGAGGTTCTCCATGAACCGGTCCTCCTCGGGGGTGAGGTTCCCCCGGGTCTTCTCCCGGAGCATGGCCAGGATGTCGATGGTCTGGTGGGCGAGGGGGAGGTTCGGCTCCGCCGGGGCGCCGGTGTCGGGGTGCGGGGCGTCGCCGAGATGCACGAAGGCCGAGGAGCCGAGCGAGAGGATGAAGGTGTAGAAGTCGATGCGGGCGGGCTGGGGCGGTTCGGTCATGGCGTCGTTCCTCCCGAGCTGGGACGCAACTCTAGTCGAAGTCGAACGCGATCCGCTCGGCGGCGTAGCCGCGCTGGACGAGCAGGACGAGCTGGCCGCTCCGCCGGGCGCGGGCGGCGGCCCGCCGGAACTCCTCCACCGTGGCCACCTCGCTCGAGTTCACCTCGCGGACGAGGTCGCCGGCCTGCAGGCCCGCCTGGGCCGCCGGCGAGCCGGGCGCCACCTTCCGGAGCACCACCAGGGTCCCGCTCCGGCCCTTCTCGTCGGTGACCGTGATCCCCACCCGGCGCTGCACCAGCTCGCCGGCCCGCTGCGGCGAGAGCTCCACCGCCGGGACCGAGGTCGAGACATGGCTCCCGCCCCGCCGGAGCTCGAGCCGGGCCGTCCCGCCGATGGCCAGGTCGCGGACCCGGAAGCGGAACTCCTCCGCCCCCTGGAGCGGGTAGCCGTCCACGCTCTCCACCACGTCGCCCTTCCTCACCCCGGCCCGGCCGCCGGGGGAGTCGGGATCGACGGCGGTCACCACCACGCCCCCGGAGGCCTGCTCGGCGCTCCCCTCCTTGGCGGGCAGGTCGGTCACCGCGATCCCGAGGTAGCCCTCGCGCACCTCCCCGTGGGCGACCAGGTCCTCGGCGATCCGCCGCGCCCGGTCGATGGGGATGGCGAAGCCGATCCCGGCGCTCCGATCCCCGAGGATGGCCGTGTTCACGCCGATCAGGCGCCCGTCGATGTCGAGGAGCGGTCCGCCCGAGTTCCCCGGGTTGATCGAGGCGTCGGTCTGGAGGAAGTCGAAGAGGGTCCGGTCCTCGGCCCTGAAGCTCCGGTGGACGGCGGAGAGCACGCCGGTGGTGACGGTGTGGGCGAGGCCGAAGGGGTTCCCGATCGCGATCACCGTCTCGCCGATGAGGAGGTCGTCGGAGCGCCCCATGGGCACGTAGGGGAGCTTCTCCTTGGTGTCGAGCTTCAGGACCGCGAGGTCGGAGGAGGGGTCGGTCCCCACCACCTTGGCGATGAGCTCGCGCCCGTCGAGGAGGCCGACCCGCAGCCGCGCCCCGCGCTCCACCACGTGGTTGTTGGTGAGGACGTAGCCGTCGGGCGAGACGATCACGCCCGAGCCGAGCGAGGAGACCTGGTAGCCCTTGCGGTAGCGGGGCGTCTCGAAGAGGTCCCCGAAGAGCAGGTCCGACATCGAGCGGCCCTTGGAGGGGACCCGGATCCGGACCAGCTCCTCGGCGGCGACGTTGACCACCGCGCCACGCACCCGCTCCACCGCCGCCACCACCGGCGTGCGGCGGTTCGGGGAGGGGCGATCGTCGGCGCGGGGGAGGACGGACGGGGAGGCCGCCGGCGGCGCCGCGGCGAGGGCGGCGGCGAGCAGAACGACGCGGGCGCGCCCGGCGGGCACGAGGGCTACGGGCGGGCGGCGGGGTCGCCGTCCTCGCCGTCCTCCTCCTCGTCGTCGAGGTCCTCGCCCTCGATCGACGCCTCCACCGGGACCGCCTGATCGGCGAGATCGGGGAGGCCCTTCAGGTGGCGCTCGTAGTCCTTCTCGTCGAGGATGCCCTTGCGCAGGTACCGGTGCGCGACGCGTCGGTCGAGGTGCTTGTTTTCGAGGGTGTCGCCCATGGAGCTCCGCCTCCTTCCAGAGGTGTCGTGGCGGGAGGCGGGAAAATAGGCGGCGCCTTGCGGGTCCGTCAAGCGCGTGTTACCGCTCACGCCATGCCCCCTTCCGCCTCCGAGGCCGCCGCCCGCCGGGCGCGCCTGGCGGGGCTGTACGCGATCGTGGGTGGGGACGATCCGGTGGGCCAGGCCCGGGCGGCGATCGCCGGCGGGGCGGGGGTGGTCCAGCTCCGGATGAAGGGCGCCCCCGCGGGCGCAGTCCTCGCCTCCGCCCGCCGGATCGTGGGGGCGGCGGCCGGCCGGGCGCTCGTGATCGTGAACGACCGGGCCGACCTCGCCCTCCTCGCCGGCGCCGACGGCGTGCACCTCGGCGAAGAGGACCTGCCGGTGGCGGCGGCGCGCCGCCTGGTCGGGCCGGACCTCCTGGTGGGCCGGACCAGCCGGACCCTGGCCGAGGCGCGCGCCGCGGTGGCCGAGGGGGCCGATCACGTGGGCTTCGGCCCGGTCTTCGCCAGCCGCTCCAAGGCGCTCGCGGTCCCGCCCCGCGGCGCCGCGCTGCTCTCCGAGGTGGCCCGGGAGCTCGGCGCGCCGGTGGTGGCGATCGGTGGGATCGGCCTCGCCACCATCGGCGAGGTGGCTCGTGCCGGCGCCGCCTGCGCGGCGGTGATCGACGCGCTCTTCGGGGCGGGAGACCCGGCGGCGAACGCCACCCGGCTGGCGGCCGCCTTCGCGGCGGGGGCGGGGGCGCGGCCGTGACCCGCCGGCCGCGGATCGGGCTCACCCTCGACGTGGACGAGGGAGCGGGGCGCTACCAGCTCAAGCGCGGCTACGCGGACGCGGTCCTCCAGGCGGGTGGCCTCGCCATCCTCCTCCCCCACGGCGACCCCTCCGCCTCGGGTGCGTACCTGGCCCTCCTCGACGGCCTGGTGGTGACCGGCGGGGCCTTCGACATCCCCCCCGAGCTCTACGGCGAGGCGCGCCGCCCGGTCTGCGGTCCGCTGGTGCCGGAGCGGACCCGGTTCGAGCAGCAGCTCCTCGAGGCCGCCCTGGCCGCCCGCCTGCCGGTGCTCGGGGTGTGCGGGGGGATGCAGCTGCTGAACGTCGTCCGCGGAGGGACGCTCCACCAGGATCTCCTCGCCGACGCGGGCGTCGCCGGGCACGAGCAGCCGCCGCCCAAGGACGCCCCCTCCCACCTGGTCGAGATCGCCGCCGGCACCCAGCTCGCCGCCCTGGTCGGGCCGGCGGCGCTGCCGGTGAACTCGACGCACCACCAGGCGGTGAAGGAGCCGGGATCGGGGGTGCTGGTCTCGGGGCGCGCGCCGGACGGGGTGATCGAGGCGATCGAGCTGCCCGACCTCCCCTTCGCGCTGGGCGTCCAGTGGCACCCGGAGGCGGTCCTCCGGCACGAGCCGCGCCACGCGGCCCTCTACCGCGGCCTGGTGGAGGCGGCGCGAGGCCTCGGGCGGTGACCGCGCGCGTCCTGGTGGTCGCCGGCCTCGATCCCTCCGGCGGCGCCGGGCTCCTCGCGGACCTCGAGGCGCTCCGGGCGGTCGGGGCCGAGGCCTGGCTGGTGGCCTCCGCCCTCACCGCCCAGGGGCCCGGCGGCCCGCGCGGCGTCGCCCCCACCACCCCCGCCTTCCTCCGGGCCGAGATCGACGCGCTGGTGCTCGGGGCGGAGCGGCCAGGGGCGGTGAAGGCCGGCATGCTCGGCACCGCCGCCCTCGCCCGGACCCTGGCCGAGCGGCTCGGGGAGCGGCCGCTCGCCCGGCTTCCGCTGGTGCTCGATCCGGTGCTGGCCGCGACCTCCGGCGCCACGCTGCTCGAGGGGGGTGGGCTCTCGCCGGGGGTGGCCCTCGCCCCGCTGCTCGCCCGCGCCCGCCTGGCCACGCCGAACCTGCCCGAGCTCCACCTGCTCACCGGGCTCGACGTCTCCACCGACGCCGGCGCGATCCGCGCCGCCCGGACGCTGCCCTCCCGGGCGGTGCTGGTGAAGGGCGGGCACCGGCGCGGGGCCCCGGTGGACCTGCTCGTGGAGCGGGGGCGGGTGGTGCGCCTCCCCGGGCGGAGGCGGCCGGGGACGGCCCCGGGCACCGGCTGCCGGCTGGCGAGCGCCATCGCCGGTCTCCTGGCCCAGGGGGCGGGGATCGAGGAGGCGGTGCGGGGCGCCCGCCGGGTGGTGGCGCGCTACCTGGATCGACGGCGGGGCTGACGGCTGGCGCCCGGCGCGCGGGCCCCGAGCTCACCCCTGGTCGAGGATCGCCCGCACCTTCTCCAGGAGGGCCGCCCCCGTGAAGGGCTTGGCGAGGAACCCGACCCCGGAGTCGCGCACCCCGCGCTGGGCGACCACGTCCCGGGTGTAGCCCGACACGTAGAGCACCCGGAGCCCCGGGTGCTGGCGCCTCAGCTCGGCGGCCAGCGCGTGGCCGTCGAGGCCGGGCATGACCACGTCGGTGACGAGGAGGCGGAGCCGGCTGAGGTCGCCCGGCGGGAGCTCGAGCGCCTGGTGCGCGTGATCGGCGACCACCACCCGGTAGCCCCCGGCCTCGAGCGCCCGCACGGTGACCTCGCGCACCTGCGGGTCGTCCTCGACCACCAGCACCGCCTCGGTGCCGCCCGGCGCGACCGGCGCGGGGGAGGCGCGGGGCGCGGGCGCGACCCCGGCCTCGAGCGTCCGGGGGAGGAGGATCTCGAACCTGGTCCCCTGTCCCGGCGCGCTCTCGACGCGGATGCGCCCGCCGCTCTGCGTGACGATCCCGTAGACCGTGGCCAGGCCCAGGCCGGTCCCCTGCCCGGTGGGCTTGGTGGTGAAGAAGGGCTCGAAGAGGTGGGACTTCACCTCCTCGGACATTCCCAGCCCGGAGTCCTCGACCGCCAGCCGCACGTACTCTCCGGGGGGCACGTCCCGGTCGGCCGGGAGGCGGTCCTCACCCACCCGGACGTTCCCGGTCTCGAGGACGAGCGTGCCGCCGCGGGGCATGGCGTCCCGGGCGTTCACCGCCAGGTTCACCAGCACCTGCTCCATCTGGCCGAGGTCGCAACGGGCCAGCCAGAGGTCGGGCGCCGCCCTCACCGCCAGCGCCACGTCCTCCCCGAGGAGCCTGCCCAGCATCTTCTCGCTGCCCTCCACGACCGCGTTGAGATCGAGCGGGACGGGGGCGATCACCTGCTTGCGGGCGAAGGCGAGCAGCTGGCGGGTCAGGTCCCGGGCGCGCTCTCCCGCCGCCCGGATCTGGTCGACGTCCTCGAGGCGCTGCGCGTCCCGCTGGCCGAGCCCCTCGCGGAGGGAGTCGGCGCAGCTCAGGATGACGGTGAGCAGGTTGTTGAAGTCGTGGGCCACGCCCCCGGCGAGCCGGCCGATGCTCTCGAGCTTCTGCGCCTGCTGGACCTGCTCGGTGAGGCGGCGCTGCTCGGTCACGTCGCGGAGGTTGGCCACGATCCCCCGCACCACCGGGTCGTGCAGGAGGTTGCGGCCGATCACCTCCACCAGCCGGAAGGAGCCGTCCTTGTGGAGCTGGCGGCGGACGAAGCGGGCGGTGGCCCCCGGGGTCGAGACCAGGGCGCGGAAGATCTCGCGCGCCTCCTCCCGGTCGTCCGGGTGGACCAGCTCGGAGCCCTTTCGCCCCAGGACGTCCTCGGGCGTGAAGCCGAGCTGCTCGGTTGCGCTCGGGCTCCAGAAGGTGATGCGCATCTCGGCGTCGAGGACCACGATGATGTCCGACGCCTTCTCGATCAGGGCCTGGAAGCGCCCCTCGCTCCGCGAGAGCGCCTCCTCCGCCTGCTTCCGGTCGCTGAGGTCGACGAGGACCGCCACCTGCATCCCCGATTCCTCGCCGAGCAGGCGGACCGGGCTCACGTTCAGGCTCGCCCAGACGACCGTTCCGTCCTTGCGGAGGTAGCGCTTCTCGCGCCGGTACGGCTCCCCCGAGGCCTGCATCCGGGCCACGCCCGCCCGGTCGACGCCCACGTCGTCCGGATGGGTGACCTCCTGCCAGGTGCGGGCGAGCAGCTCCTCCCGTCCGTAGCCGAGCAGCTCGCAGAGGCGGGCGTTCGCCTGGAGGAACCGCCCGGTCCTGGACTCGACCAGGGCCACGGCCACCGCCGCCTGCTCGAAGATCCCGCGATACCGGGCCTCGCTCTCGCGCAGGGCGCGCTCGGCCCGGCGCTCCTCGGTCTGGTCCCGGAAGACGAGCACGACCCCGGTGAGCGCCCCATCCGCGCCGCGGATCGGGGCCCCGCTGTCGGCGATGGGGCGCGAGGTCCGGTCGCGGGCGACCAGGGCGGCGTGGTTGGCCAGCCCGACCGCGATCCCCTCGCGCAGGACGCGCTCCACCGGGCTCTGGGCGGGCGCCCCCGAGTCCTCGTCCACGATGCGGAAGATCTCCTCGAGCGGGCGACCGACCGCCTCCTCGGCGGCCCAGCCGACGAGCCTCTCCGCCACCGGGTTGAGCAGGGTGACGCGGGCGTCCGCGTCGGTCGCGATCACCGCGTCCCCGATGGAGCGCAGCGTGACCGCCAGCCGCTCCCGCTCGCCGGCCAGCCGCTCGACCGCCAGCTTGCGGTCGGTGACGATCTCGCTGAACAGGATGATGCCGCCGATCCGGCCGCGGGCGTCGTGCCAGGGGCGGATCTCCCAGCGAACCCAGTCGGTCGTCCCGTCCGCGCGGGGGAACGGGTCCTCCTCGCACCGCTCGACGGCCCCCGCCAGGCAGCGCCGGTGGATCTCCCTCCAGCGCTCGGGGATCTCCGGGAAGACGTCGTAGTGGCTCCGGCCCACCAGGCTGCGCTGCTTCAGCCGGTAGTCGTCGAGGTAGCGCCGGCTCACCGCCAGGTAGCGCATGTCGCGGTCGAACATGGCCACCGCCGCCGGGGCGTGCTCCACGAAGAGGCGCAGGCGCTCTTCGCTCTCCCGGAGCGCGGTCTCGGCACGCCGCCGGTCGGAGATGTCGCGGATCACGCTGAGCACGAGCCGCGTCCCGCCGATCGTCGCCCCCTGCGAGCTGACCTCCACCGGGAAGGTCGTCCCGTCCTTTCGCCGGTGGATGGTCTCGAAGCGGAGGCCCACCCGATCGGCCTCCCCGAGTTGCTCGGAGGCCGCGTCCCGCGTCTCGGGCGCGCGGAGCTGGTGGACGGTCAGGCCGCGCAGCTCCTCGGCCGTGTACCCGTACGCCGCGGTCGCCGCCGCGTTGGCCTCGAGGACGCGCCCGTCGCGAGGCCGGACGAAGAGGATCACCTCGCGGGTGTTCGCCGCGAGCAGCTGGTAGCGGTTGACCGCCTCCGCCTCCCGGGCCCGAGCGAGCCGCTCCGCCTCGTCGAGGGCGCGCTCCCGCTCGAGCCCGGAGATCGTGCGCCTCGCCAGGCGGTAGCGGGCGGCGACCGCGCTCACGAGCACGCCCATGGCCACGAACACCGCGAGGCCCAGCGCGTCCCGGCCGCTCATCCGCCATGGATCAGGCCGGGAAGGCAGGAGGGACCAGGCGGAGAGGACGGCGGACGTCGCGGTGGCGAGGAGGCCCGGCCCGAAGCCGAACAGCAGGGCCACGAGCATCACCGCCGGGTAGAAGAGCAGGTAGGGAGGGCCGAGGAGGGCGGCGAGCGCCACCCGCAGCCCGAAGGCGGCGCCCGTGGCCAGGAGCGCGAAGGCGTAGGCCAGGAGCCCGGCGGAGCGCCGAACGCTCCCTCCCGACTCGACCTCTGGAGTCCACCCGCGATCCATGAGTGCCCCCCGGCACGCAAGGGCCTTCGCTCGCCCCGGACAGACGCTAGCAAGCGCCGCCGGCCAGCGAACACGAACCCAGGGTCCGTTGGGTGAAAGCGGGGAACAGGAGATTGACAAGGAGCGCGTTCCACGGGGCCCGCGCGGGATCGAGGATGCCCGGGGGAGCTAGCGGACGAGCGGCCAGCGCGCCTGGATCAGGGCCCCCGCGGCCCCGAGCAGCAGCACCATGGCGATGGTGGCGCTCACACGGCGCGTGAGCGGCGCCCACCCCGCCACCCGGGCGACGATGACCACGTTCACCAGGGCGCTGGCGAGCGAGGCGGCGATCGCCCCCACGCCCGCCACCCGCGGGGCGATCTCGCCGCGGGAGGCGAGGTTCGCCGCCGCCGCCACCGCCGAGGCGCTCGACACGAGGCCGCCCGTGACGCTCACGGCGTAGAAGCCGGCCTGGCCGAGCCCGCGCTGCGCCAGCGTCCCCACCGCCTCGAGCGCCAGGAACACGAGGCCGTACCTGAGGGCGACGGGGAGCGAGAAGGGGGACTCGAGCGGGAGCGAGGGGGTCGGCTCGCCCCCCTCCGCTGCGGGACGGAGGATCAGACCGAACGCGGCGCTGGCGAGCAGGATCAGGGCGAGCGGGAGGACGGAGGCGGCGAGCGCGCTCGCGGACAGGACGCCGAGGAGCACGGCGTTCCGGAGGGCCATCGCTCCGGTGGAGAGGAGGATGCCCCGGAAGGCGCCCGCCTGGAGCTCCGGGCCGGCGCCCCGGCTTCGCTGGGCGAGCTCCGCCACCGTGACGGTGCTGTTCACGAGCCCGCCCAGGAAGCCGGTCAGCTCCACGCCGCGCGCCCCGTAGGCCTTCCACAGGAGGTAGTTCACGAAGCCGATGGCGGCGATCAGGATGACGGTCAGCCAGGCGGCGCGCGGGGCGAGGAGCTGCCAGGGGTCGACCGGTCGCTCCGGGAGGAGCGGGTAGATCGCGAAGGTCAGGATGGCGAGGAGGATGGCGGAGCGGAGCTCGGGCGCCGTGATCCGGTGGCTGAACCCGGCGAGCCGCTCCTTCCAGGCGAGCAGGCCCGCCGCCACCACCGCCAGCGCCGACGGAGTGACCACGTGGCCGAGCCCGCAGAGCACCCCGAGGAACGCCGTCAGGACCAGGGCCGCCGAGGTGGTGAGCTCCGTGCCCTCCCCCGCCCGCAGGGACTGGAGGTTCAGGAACGCGAGGAGCACGCCGACGAGGAGCAGCGCCGCCACGGCGTAAGGGGTGCCGAGCAGGCCGCCCACCCCACCCACCAGGGCGACGATCCCGAAGGTGCGCAGCCCCGCCTCCTTGCCGCGCCACTCCCGCTCCAGGCCGACGAAGAGGCCGACGGCGAGAGCCAGGCTCAGCCGAAGCAACGTCTCGAGCGGGGGCCACGGAACGTGGAGCGGGAGAGGGCTCATCTCGTCGGGTTGCCTTGCCCGGGGAATCCATAGGGGCCCAGGAGGGCACGCGCCACCGGTTGGCCGTGGCCGCCGCACCGCCCGCCGGTTAGAGCAGCGCCGCCCGGCCGCCGAGGCGGAGGGCGGGAGCCGGCGAAGGAGGAGTCATGGTCACCGAAGCGCTGTTCGTCCGGATGGAGGCGAAGCCCGGGAAGGAGGAGGCGGTCTCCCGGTTCCTCGCGGACGCCCTGCCGGCGGTCCAGGCGGAGCGCGGGACCGAGGCCTGGTTCGCCATCCGGCTCGGCCCCTCGACCTTCGCCATCTTCGACGCCTTCCCCGACGAGTCGGGGCGCCAGGCCCACCTGACCGGGGCGGTGGCCAAGGCGCTCAAGGCGCGGGCGCCGGAGCTGTTCTCGGAGGCGCCCGCCATCGACCAGGCGGACGTGATCGCCGCCAAGCTGCCGCACTGAGGTGTGCTGGGAGGCTGCGGGACCGCGTCGGACCGGGCGGCCGCCGGCGACGCGCCCTAGCCCGGCGCGCGCCGATCCATCTCGGCGAAGAAGGTCGTGGTCCTGAAGAAGACCAGGTCGATCGTGCAGGTCGGTCCCTGGCGCTGCTTGGCCACGATGAGCTGGACCGGGGTGGTCTCGCCCTGGGCGGTGCCGCCTTGCGCGTCCTTCGCGTCCTCCTCGTTGCGGTGGAGGAAGATGACGATGTCGGCGTCCTGCTCGATCGCCCCCGACTCGCGCAGGTCGGAGAGCATGGGCGGCTCCCCCTTGCGCTTCTCCACGCTGCGGTTGAGCTGGGAGAGCGCCACGATGGGGCACTCGAGCTCCTTGGCGAGGGACTTGAGGGAGCGGCTGATGGTGGCGATCTCCTGCTCGCGCGACTGGCTGGCGCGCTCGCTCGGCGCGTGCATGAGCTGGAGGTAGTCGATCACCACCAGGTCGAGCCCGCCGTTCTCCCGCTTGAGCTTCCGGCACTTGGAGCGGAGCTCCACCGGGGTGAGGACGAAGTTGTCGTCGAGCCAGATGCTCGCCTGGCCGATCCGGTCGGCCTGGGTGGCGAGCCGGTCCCAGTCGTGCCGCGAGAGCTGGCCCTGCGAGAGCCGCCGCCAGTCGAGCTTCCCCTCCGAGGCGAGCATGCGGAGGGCGAGCTGCTCGGAGGGCATCTCCAGGGAGAAGAAGGCGACGCGCTTCTGGGCCCGGGTGGCGGCGTGGGCGGCGATGTTCAGGGCGAAGGCGGTCTTTCCCACCGAGGGCCGGGCGGCGAGGACGGTGAGCGTGCCGGGCTGGAGGCCGAGGGTGTTCCGGTCGAGCCCCTGGATCCCGGTCGGCACCCCGGTGATGGGCGAGAGGCCCGCCTGCACGCGCTTCTGGACCGCCTCGAGGTTGTCGAGCGCGCGCAGGACCGGCTCGGAGATCTTCTTCAGGGTGTCGACGCTCGACCCCTGCGCCGCCCCGAAGACGTCCTGCTGGGCGGCGTCCAGGAACTGTTGGACGTTCGTGCCCGACTCGTACCCGCGCTCCACCACCCGCTGGGCCGTGAGCATCATGGTCCGCGCACGGGCCAGGTCCCGGACCGTCTCGGCGTAGTGGACGACGTTGGCCGAGGAGCCGATGGCGCGGGTGAGGAGGAGCGGCAGCTCGTGGGGCACCGCCGGGCCGAGGAGCCCCTTCGCGTCGAGCCGCTGCTGCACCAGGATCGGATCGAGGGTCTTCGACTCCCGGGCCAGCTCCTCGCAGGCGGCGTACACGTGCTGGTGGGCGAGGAGGTAGAAGTCGCCGGCGCGGAGGTGCGGAGCGGCCTGGTCGAAGGCGGTCTCCTCCACGAGGATCGCCCCCAGGACCGCCTGCTCGGCCTCGAGGCTGTGGGGGAGATCGCGGGCCCCGCGGAGCGGCGAGACAGCGGCCGGCTCGGCGGCGCGGCGTCCGGGATCGGCCTCGGGCATGAGGTCGCGCAGCCTACCAGCCGGCACTGACGGAATTCATTGTAGATGTTCGGTGGATAAGTCCGGAAATCGCGAGGGGAAACGCGGTGGAAACCGCGTGGATGGAATGTGGGAAAGGGCTTCCCCTTCCCGAGAACGGGTGCGGCATGACGCTCCATCGGGAGGCCTCGCTCCCCCGCAGGTGTAGTAAGGAGACCATGCGTCGCCGACTCCTCCCCGTCGCCCTCCTCGCGCTCGCCGGCTGCGCCGAGGTCTCGAAGCTCGCCGCGAGCGCGGTCGAGCGGCCGAAGCTCGTCTACCGCTCGGTGGAGCTCGAGGCCCTCGACCTCGAGGGGGCCACCCTGGGCTTCACCTTCGACCTCGACAACCCGAACCCCTTCGGCCTCGACCTGGCGCGGATCGGCTACGCGGTGGAGGCGGAGGGCGTCCGCGTCGCCGCTGGGGAGGTGCCGGGGGGCCTCTCGATCAAGGCTCGGGGGAAGACCCCGCTCACCTTCCCGGTGCGCGTCCGCTTCCAGGACGTCCCCGGGATCGCCAAGGTGCTCGCGGAGCACGACCGGATCCCCTATCGGCTGAGCGGCGACGTCGGCGTCCGGACGCCGGTCGGAACCCTCGACCTCTCCTTCTCCCACCAGGACTCGGTCCCCGCCCCGCGGCCCCCGGGCTTCGCGCTCGAGGGGCTGGCCGTGCGCTCCCTCTCGCTCTCCTCGATGACCCTGGAGGTGCGGCTGCGGGTGAAGAACCCGAACGCCTTCCCGGTCCCGGCCGGCCGCGTCGAGTGCGCCATCTGGCTCGCAGGGAGGCAGGTGGCGACCGGCGCGGCGCAGCCGACCGAGGCGCTCGCGCCCGGCAGGACCGCGGTGGTGGCGGTCCCCTTCCGCCTCGACCTCGCCCGGGCGGGCGAGGCGGCGTCCGCGGTGGGGCGCGGTGCCGCCCTGCCCGTGCGGGTGGAGGGCAAGGCCGCGCTGGGCGGCGTGGCCATCCCGCTCGAGCTCGAGGCCACCCTGCCGGCGCTTCGCTGAAAAGAGCGCCCGGCCGGGTTGGATACCGCCGGGCGCTCCGGTCGGCGAGGGAGGGGGAAGGTGCCGACCGCTGCGCCGAGGGAGAGCAACCGCCAGGCCAGCAGGGCGCCGGCGTGAAGCCCCGCCGCGGCAGGGGACGGCCTTGGCGGGAAGGCGAAAGGGTGGCGTCGAAATGATGGGCCTCCCATCATTCCGACCGTGCACCCGTCCGATCTCGACCTCCGGGAATTGCTCTCGCTCGAGCCGAAGGGGGGCACCATCCGGTTCGCCGGGCAGCGGGCGCTCATCGTGGACGCCGCCGCGCTCGGGCTCCTCCGGAAGGAGCTGATCGAGGGCATGGGCCTCACGGCCGCCCGGGTCCTCCTCGTCCGCTTCGGGTACGCCCAGGGCTGGCGCACGGCGGAGAGCCTGCGCCGCGAGCTCCCCTGGGACGATCTCGCGGATTGGCGGCAGGCGGCGGGGCGGCTCCACGCCCTCCGGGGGCTGGTCCGGCTCGAGCCCGTCCTGCCCGGCGAGGGCGAGGCGGCGCTCGCCGAGGCGCTCCTCCTCGACTCCTACGAGGCGGAGCAGCACCTGCTCCACCTCGGCCGGTCGGCCGGGCCGGTCTGCTTCACCCTGACCGGCTTCGCGGCCGGCTACCTCTCGCACGCGAACGGGCGCCCGGTGCTGGCGCGGGAGGAGTGCTGCGTCGCGCGGGGCGATCCGGTCTGCCGGATGGTGGCCCGCTTCCGGGAGGACTGGGCGGGGCGCGAGCCGCCGCTCGACGCGGGCCCGCTCGACGCCGCGCTCGCGGCCCTGGGCGATTCGATCGAGGCGGGGGAGCGGCGCGCGGCGCGGGAGGCCCGGCTCGGCGCCCGGGCGGCGCCCGAGGCCGAGCCGGCCGGGATCGTGGCCCGCAGCCAGGCGATGCGCCGGGTGGTGGACCTGGCGCGGCGGGTGGCCAAGGTCGAGTCGACCGTGCTGGTCACCGGGGAGAGCGGGACGGGGAAGGAGCGGATCGCCGAGCTGGTCCACACGGACTCGCCCCGGGCGGCCGGCCCCTTCGTGGCGGTGGACTGCGGGGCGGTGACCGAGACCCTGCTCGAGTCGGAGCTCTTCGGCCACGCCCGCGGCGCCTTCACCGGCGCCACCCAGGACCGGGTCGGGCTCTTCGAGGCGGCGAGCCGGGGGACGCTCTTCCTCGACGAGGTCGGTGAGATGTCGCTCGGGATGCAGACGAAGCTGCTCCGGGCGCTCCAGGAGCTGGAGGTGCGGCGCGTGGGGGAGAGCCAGACCCGCAAGATCGACGTGCGGGTGATCTGCGCCACCAACCGGGAGCTCGCCCGCGACGTCGAGGCGGGGCGGTTCCGGCGGGACCTCTACTACCGGCTCGCGGTCATCGAGCTGCGGATCCCGCCCCTGCGCGAGCGGGCCGAGGACGTCCTCCCCCTCGCCAGGGCCCTGCTCGAGGGGATAGCGCGGCGGATGGGCAAGGAGGCGCACGGGATCTCCCCGCGGGCCGCCGATCAGCTCCTGCGCCACCCCTGGCCGGGCAACGTGCGGGAGCTGGAGAACGCCCTCGAGCAGGCCCTCGCCCTGGCGGAGGGGGGCCGGATCGAGTGGCGCGACCTCCCCGAGCCGGTGCGGGCAGGCCAGGGACCCGAGGCGGCCGCCCCACCGGGCGCCCGCACCTTCGAGCAGATCGAGCGGGAGGCGATCCTGGCGACCCTCGCGGCCCACGGCGGCAACCAGGCGCGCACCGCCGCCGCCCTCGGGATCGGGACCGCCACCCTCTACCGGAAGCTCAAGCGCTGGCGCGCCGAGAAGCGGATCTGACCGGAGCGGCCGAGCGCCCGCCTCACGACAGGCGTGCGCCCAGGCTCGGGACCGGCTGCGCCCCCTCGCAGGTGAGCCACTCGTGCGTGTCCACCTCGACCGCGTCGTCGTGCGTCCCGGCGGGCATCACCAGCCGGTCCTGCTGCAGGAGCGCCTGGTCGACGAAGATGGGCAGCCCGAAGAGGCCCAGGGGCGGCTCCGCCCCCGGCTCGCAGGGCTCGAAGATCCGGCTGAACTCGGGCTCCGGGACGAGCTCCGCCGTCCGCCCGGTGGCCTCCTCGATGGCGGCCAGGCTCACCCGGGTGCTCGCCGGGACCACCGCGATGGCGAGCTCGCCGCCGACCCGCACGATCACCGCCTTCGCCACCCGCCGGCCGGGGACGTGCTCGGCCGCCGCCAGGTCCTGCGCGGTCATGGCGGGTGCGTGAAGGGTGTGGCCATACCCTTGGTGATGGACCCTCAGGTGCTCCTCGATCAGCGCAGGGATCATGTCGCGCCTCCCCGGGGCCAGCCCGGCCCCGAGACCATCCTGCGCCCGGCGCGCCGCGCCGGCGCCGGCCCGCCCCCTACGGAACGCCGGCTCTTCCGGGGCGGCCCACCCCAGGAAGCGGGGCCGCTCGGACCACCCGCCCGGGAGGAGCCCTCTGATAGGATGCGGCCCGGATGCGCGTCCTCGCGATCCTGCCGGCGTTCAACGAGGCCCGCAGCCTGCCTGGGGTGCTGGCGGCGCTCCGCCTGGCCGCCCCCGAGGTGGATCCCTGCGTGGTGGACGACGGCTCGACCGACGGCACGGCCGCGGTCGCCGCCGGCCTCGGCGCGACCGTGCTCCGGATCCCGGTGAACCTCGGGATCGGGGGGGCGGTCCAGGCCGGCTACCTCCACGCCCGCGAGCACGGGTACGAGGTGGCGGTCCAGATCGACGCCGACGGCCAGCACGACCCCGCCTCGCTGCCGGGGCTGCTCGCGCCCCTGCGCGACGGTGGCGCGGACCTGGTGGTCGGCTCCCGCTTCCTCCTGGACGGCGGCTTCCGCTCCACCCCGTTGCGCCGCGCGGGGATCCGCTACCTGGCCCTCTGCCTCCGCCTGCGCTGCGGGGCGAGGGTGACCGATCCGACGAGCGGGCTGCGGGCGGCGGGGCGGGCGGCCATCCAGCTCTTCGCCCGGCGCTACCCGAGCGACTATCCGGAGCCGGAGGCGATCGCCCTGGCGCGTCGGGCAGGCCTCCGCGTGGTCGAGGTGCCGGTACGCATGGCGGAGCGCGCGCACGGCCGCTCCTCCATCACCTGGGCGCGGAGCCTCTACTACCTGATCAAGGTCTCCCTCGCGCTCCTCCTCCTGCCCGCGCGCGAGCGGCCGGTGAGGCCCACCCGATGAGCCACCCCGCCGTACTCCCGCCCGAGCTCCAGGTCCCCTCGCTCGTCGTCCTGGCGCTCTTCCTCGCCTGGGTGGTGCGGCTCATCCGGTCCCACCGGCTCTCGGTCCGGGACAGCCTGCTCTGGCTGCTCACCACCGCCCTGGCGCTCGTCGGGACCGCCTTCCCCTCCCTGCTCGTGGGCGCTGCCGAGCTGGTGGGGGTGCAGGTGCCGGCCAACGCGGTGTTCGGGGTGGGGCTGCTCTACCTCGCCCTGAACGTGCTCTCGGTCACGCTGCTCGCGAGCCAGAGCGCGGACCGGGTCCGGCGCCTCGCCCAGGAGTGCGCGCTGCTCCGGGCGGAGCTGGACGCGGTGCGGGCCCGGCTCCCGCCCACGCCCGGCCCTACCCCGCCGCCCGCTCCGCCCCGCGGACCGTGAAGTAGATCGCCTCGGGGTGGTGCAGGACGATGGCGGAGGTGGACTGCTCCGGCACCATCTGGTGGGCCTCGGTGAGCGTGACGCCGATGGTCCGGTCGGGGTCGAGCAGCTTCCAGACCGCGGTCTGGTCGGAGAGCTCCGGCCAGGCCGGGTAGCCGGGGGAGTAGCGCTTCCCCTGG
>DATKAL010000494.1:0-2861 GCA_035498135.1 Anaeromyxobacter sp. | reverse complement strand
CGGCGTCGTCGGGGAGGTCGCAGACCAGCAGCTCCATGGGCTCGTGGACCTCGCCCCCCACCGTCTTCAGCACCGGCTCGGGGTTCGAGACCGTCAGCTCGTACCCCTCGCGGCGCATGTTCTCGACGATCACCGCCAGCTGCAGCTCGCCCCGGCCCACCACCTTGAAGGCGTCGGCGGTGTCGGTGTCCTCCACCCGGATGGAGACGTTGCGGTAGGCCTCCCGGTAGAGCCGCTCGCGGATGTTCCGGCTGGTGACGTACTTCCCCTCCTTCCCGGCGAAGGGGCCGTCGTTGACCTTGAAGATCATCGACATGGTCGGCTCCTCCACGCTGATGCGAGGGAGCGCAACCGGGTTGGCCGGGTCGGCGATCGTGTCGCCGATCCCGATCTCCTCCGCCCCGGCGATGCAGACGATCTCGCCCGGGCCGGCGTCCTTCACCTCCAACCGCTTCAGGCCGTCGTAGGCGTAGAGGCGGACCACCTTGGCCGGGACCACCTTCCCGCCCTCCCGGATCACCGCGATGGCGTCCCCCTCGTGGAGGACGCCGGACTGCACCCGGCCGATGGCGAGCCGGCCCACGTAGTCGTCGTAGTCGAGGTTGTCGACCAGCATCTGGACATGGGTGCCGTCGCCGCCCGGCGGGGCGGGGACGTGGGAGAGGATCGCCTCGAAGAGCGGCTTGAGCGAGTCGGCCTCGAAGGCGCCCTGGACGGTGTGGGCGGCCTTGCCCTCGCGGGCGATGGCGTAGATCACCGGGAAGTCGATCTGGTGCTCGTTGGCGCCCAGGTCGATGTAGAGCGAGTAGACGAGGTCGAGGACCTCCTTGGCCCGCGCGTCCTGGCGGTCGACCTTGTTCACCACCAGCACCGAGGGGAGGCCGAGGGCGAGGGCCTTGGAGAGCACGAAGCGCGTCTGCGGGAGGGGGCCCTCGGCGGCGTCCACCAGGAGGAGCACGCCGTCCACCAGGCGGAGGGCGCGCTCCACCTCGCCGCCGAAGTCGGCGTGCCCGGGGGTGTCGACGATGTTGATCTTGACGCCCCGGTAGGTGACGGCCGTGTTCTTGGCGAGGATGGTGATGCCCTTCTCGCGCTCGAGGTCGTTGGAGTCCATCACCCGCTCGACCAGCTGCTCGTTGGCGCGGAAGACGCCGGCCTGGCGCAGCATGTAGTCCACCAGGGTGGTCTTGCCGTGGTCGACGTGGGCGACGATGGCCACGTTCCGGATCTGCTCGCGGGGGGTCATGGGGCTCCGATGCGAAAAAGGCCGGAACTTATAGCCCCTTGGGCCCGCGGGCCGCAAGGGGAACGGGCCGCGGCGGGGCCTACATGAACCCCATGCGCCGGGTGGAGGCCAGCACCCGCTCGACCTCGTCCAGCACCCGCAACACCCGGCAGGCCTGGAGGAAGGCGAGGGCGTCCCGCTCCGGGAGCTCCGAGAGGCGGGTCAGGTCGGCCACGCTCTTGGTGCCGTCGGCCAGGGTGAGGAGCCGCGCCTCCTCGGGGGCGAGGCGGAGGTCGTAGAGCTCGAAGGCGGGGGCCGGGGAGGGGGCGAGGTGGGCGTCGGCCGGCAGCTCCTCGCGCAGCCGCCCCAGGGAGGCGGTGCGCCGGAGCCCCTCGAGCACCACGTCGCCGGCGTCGAGGGCGAGCGGGACCCGGCCGGCCGGTGGGCGCCCGGGCTGGAACGCGTAGGTCCCCTCCCGCCACTCGAAGGTGGACCAGGTCACGGCGCGCACCTGGCCGGTCACCAGCTCCGCGCGGCGCTCCGGGGTGAGCAGCCCGGCGCCGGCCAGGATCTCGGCGGTGCGGGCCCCGGGGGCGGCCTCGCGCCGGAGGGCTTCGAGGCGCTCCGCCTCGACGACCCCGCGGCGGACGCAGATCCCGGCGAACCGCTCCGGCGCCAGGTTGGAGGCGGCGTAGACCAGGTTCCCCCGCTCCACCACGACGATCTTGCGGACCGGGCCCCGGGTGAGGCTCAGGGCGCCCGTCGCCTGCCCCACGTGGAGCGCGACCAGCAGGCGGGGGACGCTGCTCCGGGCGAGGTCTCCGCGGGCGGGCGGCGGCGCGTCGGCCTCCGGCGAGCGCACCCGCGGCAGCTCCGGGAGCGGGGCGGCGAGGCCGGCCCGGGGGGCAGGGGCGGCCGGGACCGGCTGGTCGTCGAGCGCCGGGATCGGGCTCGCGGCGATGGCCGCGTCGTCGAGCCCGGGGAGGGGTCGGGCGCCGGTGACCTCGTCCGGCGCCTCCTCCTCCACCGGGGAGGGCGCCCCGACCCCGACGCCCTCGGCCACCGCGCCGGCCAGGGCATCGAGGGAGAAGGGCTTCTCGAGGAGCGTCCGGGCCCCGAGCCGCCGGAGCTCGGCCGCCGCCTTCGGCCCCCGGTAGGCGCCGGACACCACCACCGCCGGCAGCCCGGCCCGGGCGCACGCCACCAGCGCCTCGGGGGTGCCCAGGTCGGAGAGCGGCAGGTCCAGCACCGCGAGCTGGTGCCCCCCCCGTGCGAGCGCCTCGAGGGCTTCCCGGCCGGAGCCGGCTCGCCCCACCTCCGCGCCCAGCCGGGAGGTGGCGCCCTCGACGAGGCCGAGGAGCTCGGGGTCCTCGCCCACGAGGAGGAGGCGCTTGCCGGAGAGGGGGGCGGTCACCAGCGCGGGAAGGTAGCACGGCCGGGGTGGCGCGCCGACGCCGCTCGAGGGTACGCTCGGCGCGATGCCGCTCCCCTTTCACCACCTGGCGGTCCAGTGCGCCGATCTCGAGGGCTGCGAGCGGTTCTACCGGGAGGTGCTGGGGCTGCCGGTGCTGCGGCGCTGGCCCCGCGAAGGGGGAGGGGATCGGAGCGTCTGGCTGGCGACCGGGGAGGGCGGCGA
>DATKAL010000493.1:0-6230 GCA_035498135.1 Anaeromyxobacter sp. | reverse complement strand
CCGCGCCGGGGAAGGCGGCCACCGAGTCGTCCACCTTCCAGCCGCGGGCGGCGAGGAGCGAGCGGACCGCCGCCGCCTGCCGCTCGAGCAGGGGCGGGCCCTCCGCCCCGACGGGCGGCGGGACCTCGACCCGGGCGTGGTCGAGGACCGCGTAGCCCCGGTAGGCGCTCTCGAGGAGCACCGCCTTCACGGCGTGCGCCCCGAGGTCGAGGCCGAGGATCCGTTGCGCCATCTGCTACTCCTCCCGCCAGTGGATGAGCCGGCCGGCGGTGGGCTGACCCGGGACCGCCGGGGCGGTCGGGTCCGTGGTCTGGGTCGGGTCGAAGGTGACCACCGCGTCGATGAGCTTGGTGACGTCGCCGGCGGCGCCCAGGGCGCGGATCCGGAAGACCACCGACTTGTCGGTGAAGCTGGTGCTGGTGCTGCTCTGGGTGGCGTACTGCGCCTTCACCAGCACCCCCAGCCCCTCGAGCAGCTGCGCGAACTGGAGCGGGGTCACGGTGAGGAGCCCTCCCATCCGCACCTCGAGCAGCGCCTTCTGGAAGCGGGCCTGGAAGGCGGGGTCGGCGAGCAGCCCCTGGGTCGGGCCGGGCTCGGACATGAGCCAGGCGATCCGGAGCTGCTCCGCCGGATCGTTGGTGTTCACGTTCATCCCGAAGTCCCGCGGGACGTACACGGTGAGGTGGTCCCCGAAGGCGGCCATGAAGGCGTCGCTCACCCCGGCCACCAGGTAGAGCTCGTCGAGGGAGTCGAGCCGGGCGTTCTTGGCCTTGTAGCGCTCCGGGCCGCGGTCGTAGGGGTAGTTCTCGTCCCCGAACCCGGGCTCGAAGGGGTTCGGGGCGATGAGGTACGAGCAGCTCCCCGCCGGGAAGCTCACCGCGAGGTTGGAGGAGACCTGATCGGCGTCGGTCCAGTCGCGCAGGTGGACCGCCACGTCCTGCCGGTTCCAGCGCTGCCCGTTTGCGTCCTCGCGGTCGAAGATCGGGTCCCACTTCGGATCGCACACCAGCCGCAGGTAGGCGTCCACCTGCATGGGGAGCGTCCCGGTCTGGGCGAGGGGCGAGTCGAACTGGAGGTTCACCTTGGTCGCCTCGTCCTCGATCTTCACGTCGAAGCCGCCCTCGAAGTCCCCGTAGGCGGCGGTGGGGCGGCTGGCGCCCTCGCCGGCGGGGGCGGCCTTGCCGGGGGAGGGGCTCACGCCCGCTCCGGGGAAGAGCGCCGACACGAGCCCGGAGTTCACCGGGACCAGGTTCCAGAGCTGGATCCCGAGCCCGCCCCCGCTCGCGGCCCCCTGGGACTGCGTCTGCTGTCCGGCCTGCGCCGGGCCCTTGGCCGGCGCTGGCGGCGCGCCGCCCTGGAGGGCGGTGAGGATGGCCCCCAGGTTGCCGGGGAGCCCGCCCGCGGCCCCTGCCAGCCCGGCGAGCTGCTTCGAGGTGCCGTCGAGCTGCTGCTGGAAGGAGAGCACCAGGCGGGCCATGTTCACCCCGCTCTGGGCGAGGGCGGTGGCGCGCAGCTCGTCGCGGGCGTTGGCGGCGATGCGGAGCCGCACCCGGGCCTCGTAGGAGAGGTCGACCGCCAGGGCGGTGAGGACCGCCACCGCCACCATCACGATGAGCAGCGCCGCGCCGCGCTCGCGGGGGCGCGAGGGGCGGGGCGGCCGCAGTCTGGCGGAGGTGGGCGTCATCAGAAGTCGAGCGAGCGCGTGAGGGCGACCCGCGCCTCGGTGGTGAACTTCTCGGCCCGGCCGTCGGCGAGCCGCAGCTCGAGCTCGAAGCGGACCCGGGGCGGGAGGTCGTTCGGGTGGTCGACGGAGCGGGTCGACCACTCCCGGACCCAGTCCTTCCGCTTCGGATCCCAGTACTGGATCCGGAAGGACTGGACGTGGTCGGCCACCACGTCCTCGCGCCCCCCCCGGTCCGGCTCGTCGTCGATGTGCGCCTTCTCCCTGCGGAAGAGCGCCTCCTCGCCGGAGCGGTCGGGGTCGGAGGCGACCTTGTACTCGA
Organism: Anaeromyxobacter sp.; assembly: GCA_035498135.1. Taxonomy (GTDB): domain Bacteria; phylum Myxococcota; class Myxococcia; order Myxococcales; family Anaeromyxobacteraceae; genus Anaeromyxobacter. Next base: position 4,227 of record DATKAL010000493.1, on the reverse strand, counting down.
CCACCGACTGGTCGGACTCCTTGGCGTCGAGGGCGAGCCGCTCGTGGGCCAGGGTGGTGAAGAGGAGCGTGTCCTCGCGCCCGCGGAAGAGCGTGGGCCGCTCCCGGATCCGGTCCTTGTCGTAGTGCTCGGAGATGAAGGCCATGCTCACCTCGCGCGCCATGCGCGAGAGGGCGAGCCGGGCCGCCTCGTAGCGGTCCGCCTGGGCCCGGGCGATCTCCTGGGCCCGGTCGAGCTGGCGGAAGGCGCCCAGGGTCATGGCGCCCATGGCGGCCACGATCGCCATGGCGATCATGAGCTCCATCAGGGTGAAGCCGGCGGCGCGGGGGCGGCTCACGAGCCGGGCTCCGTGGGGTTGAGCACCACCAGGTGCGTCACCACGCTGAAGGAGTCCTCCCCCTTCCCCTCCGGCCAGGAGACGGTGAGGCGCAGCTCCCGCACGCTCTTCTTGAGCTCCTCGCCGATGAGGGTGAGCTGGGGCTGGAGCAGCGCGGCGAACATGGCCACCCGCGGGTCCTGCGGCTGGGGGGCGGCACCGGGGCTCGCCCCGGCCTGCGCCTTCGAGAGCAGGTCCAGCCCCTGCCCGCCGGTGAGGAGGGCGAGGATCTTGTCCGGGCCGAGCTGGACGTCGGGCCTCTTCACCTCCACCTTCCAGCGGACCTCGGGGTGCCCCTGGTCGTCGAACGACCCTTCGTCGGTCTGGTCGAAGTCCCGGAACCCCTTGCGCTCGAACTCCTCCTGGAGCGCCACCAGCTTCCCGCGGGCGAGCAGGGTGGCGACGTCGAGGTGGGCGGCCCGCACGTGGTTCCGGAGCGCTCCACCCACCACGTCCGAGAGGGAGAGGAGCGACATCGCCAGGATGGCGAGCGCCACCATCACCTCGAGGAGGGTGAACCCGGAGGGCGGGCGCGGCGCGCCCGGGCGGCGGCGGAGGGTCACTCCTTCACCTCCACGGGGCCGGGCACCACCCGGGCCCGGCCGGTGAAGGGCTCGACCACGATGGTGTAGAGGTTGCTCCCGTCGGCGAGCGGCACCCAAGCGCGCTGGGCCTGGCCGCCGGGGAAGAAGTAGACGTAGGCGGTGCCCTTCTCGACCGGCTCGCGCCGCCCCTCGAGGTGCACCGGGCCGAAGGCGGCCCGGCCCGGCAGCTCGCGCTTCCCCACCAGCCGGTCCTCGAAGGCGCCGAACTTGCTCCGGGCCAGGAGCTTGCGCACCTCGGCGTCCTTCTCCGAGGGGAACCGCTCCTCCAGCGTCTTCTCGCTCCCGGCCCGCTCCGGGTCGGGGGCCACCCCGGTCCGCTCCGGGGCGCACTCGGCCCACCAGGTCCGCCCCTCGAGATCCAGGGCGAGCCGGCAGGTGGCGTGGCGGAGGGCGGCGGTGTCGAACAGGTAGCGCATCGCGCCGGCCAGCTCGCCCGCCGCCTTGCGGGCGTTGGCGCCGGTGACCGACTCGAGGGCGGGGACGGCCATCGCCGCGAGGAGCCCGATCACCGCCACCACCACCATGAGCTCGACCAGGGTGAAGCCGCGCGCGCCGCGCCCGCCCCGCCGCCCACGCGCGCCCCGCTGGCATCCGTGCCCACGCATTCCCGGTCCGGCCGCCTACGGGTTCACGATGTCGGCGTTCTCGCCGTCGCCGCCCGGCTGGCCGTCGGCCCCGTAGCTCTTCACGTCGTAGGCGTCGGGGTGGACCTGGCCCGGGTAGAGGTAGACGTACTCGTGCTCCCAGGGGTCCTTGAGCGTCCCGTCCTTGTTCGCCTTGAGGATGTTCTCCTTGATGAGGATGGCGAGCCCCTCCTCGGTGGAGGGGTAGCGCCCCTTCAGCACCTTGAAGGTGTCCACCCCCTCGGAGATCTTCCGCACGTCGTTCTTGGCCGTGTCGATGCGCGCCTTGCTCATCGAGCCGACCACGTTCACCGCCACCGCCGAGGCGATCAGGCCGAGGATCACGATCACCACCATGATCTCGATGAGCGTCATGCCGCGCGGGGCGCGGCGGCGGGCGGGTCTGGAGCGGACCGGGGTTCCTGGGATCATGGCTAGCCTCCTGCGAGGTTGTTGATCTGGAGGATGGGCATCAGGACGGAGAAGACGATGAAGGCCACCACCACGCCCATGCCCACGATCATGGCGGGCTCGAGGAGCGAGGTGAGGGCGCCGATGGTGGTCTCGACCTGGTCCTCGTAGGCCTTGGCGACGTTCCCGAGCATCTCCTCGAGGGCGCCGGAGCGCTCCCCCACCGACACCATGTGGTAGACGAGCGGCGGGAACTCGCCCGAGCGCTTGAGCGGGGCGGCGATCGACTCGCCCTCCCGGATGGCGTCGCGCGACTGCTCGATCACCTCCGCCAGGCGGGTGTTCCCCACGATGTTCTTCACGATGTCCATGGCGGTGAGGAGCGGGACGCCGCTCTTCAGCAGGGTGGCCAGGGTCCGCGCGAAGCGGGCGATGGCGATGTGCCGGATGAGCGGGCCGAAGACCCAGGCGTCGAGCACCATCCGGTCCCAGCGGGCCAGGCCGGCCGGGGTCCGCTTCCAGCGGAGGAAGGCCCAGATCGCCAGCGCCAGCAGGGCGCCCAGGGCCCACCAGTAGTCGTGGACGAAGGAGGAGAAGCCGATCAGCGCCTTGGTGGTCCAGGGGAGGGTGATCTTGGTGTCCTCGAAGATCTTGGTGATCTTGGGGATCACCACGCTGAAGAGGACCCCGAGGATCACCGAGCCGATGGCCATCATCGCCACCGGGTAGGCCATCGTCCCCATGATCTTGGAGCGCAGCCGGGCCTGGCTCTCGGTGAAGTCGGCCAGCCGGACCAGCACCAGCTCGAGCGCCCCCGAGTGCTCGCCCGCCCGGATCATGTTCTGGTAGAGCGTGGTGAAGATCCGCGGGTGGAGCGCCATGGCGTCGGCCAGCGAGGCGCCCTCGTTGACCCGCTGCCGGATGTCGGAGATCACCCGCTTCAGGCGCTCCTTCTCCACCTGGTCGATGAGGGCCGAGAGCGCCTCCACCAGCGGGATCCCGGCGCCCACGAGGACCGCCAGCTGGCGGGTGGCGATGGCCAGGTCGGTGGCCGACACCCGGCCCACCACCCAGCGGCGCACGTTCACCTCGCGCGCCGCCTGGGCCTTGGCCTGCTGCTCGCCCAGGACCTCGGTGAGGAAGACGCCCTCGCGGCGGAGGGTGGAGCGGAGGGTCTTGGGGGAGTCCGCCTCGCGGAGCCCCTGGACCGCCTTGCCGCGCCCGTCGAGCGCCTTGAACTCGAAGACCGGCATTCAGGAGTCCATCCCGGGGAGGGGGCCCCGCGCAGCGGGGAAGGGGCGGCGCCCCTCCGCGCGGGACCGACGCGCGGCAGCGCGTCCAAGGGACCCGCGCAGCGGGGGTGGGGCCCCGACGGCTCCGCCTGCGGGGCGGGGGCGCAGTCCCCGCTTCATCGGATGTCCTCCGCGGTCACCGAGAGGACCTCGGCCGCGGTGGTGATCCCCCGGGCCACCTTGTAGGCCCCGTGCTCCATGAGGGTGACCATCCCTCGGTCCACCGCGGCCCGCTTGATGGTGGTGGCGTCGACCGACTTGAGGATCAGGGGCCGGACGTCGTCGTCGACCAGCATCAGCTCGTAGATGCCGGTCCGGCCCTGGTAGCCGGTGTGGTTGCAGGCCGGGCAGCCGACCGCCTTGTAGACGTGGGTCGGGTTCCCCGCCTTCCGGAGGATCGCGTCGTCGAGGCCGACCTGCTGGCGCTCCTCCGCGGTCGGGACGTACGGCTTCTTGCAGTCCGGGCAGAGCACCCGGACCAGGCGCTGCGCCAGGACCCCCACCAGCGAGGAGGCCACCAGGAACGGCTGGACCCCCATGTCGACCAGGCGGGTGATGGCGCCGGCGGCGTCGTTGGTGTGGACGGTGGAGAGGACCAGGTGGCCGGTGAGGGAGGCCTGGATGGCGATCTCGGCGGTCTCCAGGTCGCGGATCTCGCCCACCATGATCACGTCCGGGTCCTGGCGGAGGAAGGAGCGCAGGCCGGTGGCGAAGGTGAGGTCGATCTTGGGGTTCACCTGGACCTGGCCGACCCCCTTGAGCGGGATCTCGACCGGATCCTCGATGGTGAGGATGTTGAGGTCGGGCGCGTTGATGCGGGCCAGCGCGCCGTAGAGCGTGGTGGTCTTGCCCGAGCCGGTGGGGCCGGTGACGAGCACGATGCCGTGGGGCCGGTGGACCAGCCCGTCCATGGCCTCGAG
>DATKAL010000492.1:0-7143 GCA_035498135.1 Anaeromyxobacter sp. | reverse complement strand
GGACCTTGCCGTTGCCGACGGCGAGCACCTTGCCCTCGATCGGCTTCTCCTTGGCCGTGTCGGGGATGATGATGCCGCCCTTCGTCTTCTCCTCCTCCTGAACGCGCTTCACGATGATGCGGTCCTGGAGCGGACGGATCTTCGTCGCCATGGATCGTGCCTCCTTGTGCTGGCTGGGGGCCCTCCGGAGGTCCGGTCGGGCCGGGTCGAAAGTCGAAACGCCGCTGGCACTCTCGGACCTGGACTGCCAGCGGCGCCGGTATCGTAATCAGCCTCCTCGACCTGTCAAGCGAGCCGGTTCAATTTCCATCATCTTGGAAACAAGGATGTTTTCCGAAACCGTTGGCAGTCGCCCCTTCTGAGTGCTCAAGCGCGGCTGGCAGTCTCGACCTCCGGCTGCTCGGCTGCCACTCCATCCCGGAAAGTTCATTTGTCTCGATGGGTTGCGCAGCCGAGGAGAGGGGCGTTACCGTTTGGGGGTGGGCGCTTCCGCGCAGGAAGGAGGCGGGGCGGCCCCGATCAGGCTTCCGGAAGGAGAGAGCGGGGAACGTGCAAGCCATCCTGGTGGGCAAGAGCGCGCAGGAGTGGTTCCGCGAGGTGGTGGCGGACACGCTCTCGCAGCGGCGCATCAAGGTGCAGGAGGTGACCGAGTTCTACCTCGTGAACCTCCTCGCGAGCTTCCTCGAGAAGGAGCGGCTGTTCGTGGAGGACGCGGACGGCACGGTCCACGTCGAGCCGCTCGCCCTGATCCTGCTGCGCGCCGTCGAGGGCGACCGCCGGGCGCGCGCCCGGGAGCTGCGCCGCCTCGGGGACACCGCCCTCTTCGTCTCCGGCTTCTTCGGCGACTCGCTGGCGCGCTCGCTCGTGGACGTCGGCTACTACATCGCCATGGGGGAGCGGGCCTACGGGAGCCTGGCCGGGACCGAGCGCGGGCTCGACGGGCTGTTCGAGGAGCTGTCGGCCCGGTTCGGCGACTTCGTGGATCTCTTCGCCGAGATCGCCGAGCTCTCGAGCCTCCGCTCGAACCGCGGGCTGCTCCGGCTCTACGAGCGCTTCGTCCTGACCCGCGACGAGCGCGTGGCCGAGAAGCTGCGGGCCCGCGGGGTGGCGCTCTTCTCCGGACCGGGGGCGGTGGTGCGCCCGCCGCGGGGCGTGAAGCACTGATGGCCGGCCCGGCCCGCGCCCGCGAGACCCTAGCCTTCCTCCAGGACGAGCTCGAGGCCATCTACGGCGTCGAGGCCCCGCGGGTGGCCGGCTACCTCATGGGGGCGGAGGCGGCCTGCGCCGCCGGCCGCGCGCCGCGCGCGCCGGAGGAGCTGCTGGTGGTCGAGGAGGAGGACGGGCTCGCGCTCGGGCTCTACCTGGACGAGGGCGTGATGGCGGCCGCCGCGGAGGCGGATCCTCACCACCGCCGGCCCCGGCTGGTGGCCCGAGGGAGGCTGCGCGGGGTCGCCTGCGCCGCCGAGGGGGTCTCCCACTTCGTCTACCTCGCCACCCGGGCGGCCGCCGGCCGGCCGGTGTCGCTGCTCGAGCTCGAGGTGCAGGCCGAGGTGGACAAGTTCGTGCTGCTCCTGCTCCACCTCTGGCGCCGGGGGCTGCGCCGGATGAGCGCGGCCCTTCGCCGGCGGCTCTTCGACCGGGTCCGCTACCACGCCCACCTCGGGGCGGAGGAGCACGATCGCTACCGCGAGGCGAACCGGCTCGGGGGCGGCTACGCGCGCTGGCTCGAGGGGCGCTTCGTCGGGGAGGCGGACCTGGAGGGCCTCCTGCGGGAGCTGCGCCGCAGCTACCGGCTCGGGGCGGGGGAGAAGCTCGGCTACCTCGGGAACCGGACCCTCCAGTAGGCCGCCGGGTCCGGAGACGGCGAGGGGCGCGCCCGTCCGGACGCGCCCCGAGGTGAGCGCCTGGGCCTGGCCCGCCGCGGCGGGCCGCTGGCTAGCGGAGGGTGCGGGTCTGGCCCGCCGGGATGGTCGACTTCTCCTTGTCGAACTTCCCGGAGAGCGCGTCGCGCACCGAGCGGTCGAAGCGGACCTTGCCGGTCGCGATCTCGCGGAGCGCCACCACCGGCGCCTTGTTCTTGGAGGCGCCCTGGAGCGGGCGGGCGCCCGCCATCAGCTGGCGGGTCCGCTTCGTGGCGAGGAGCACGAGCGCGAAGCGGTTGTCCACGAGGGGGAGGCAGTCTTCGACGGTGACGCGGGCCATGGTCGTCCTTCCTGTTGCAGCCGGACGGCGGAAGATATGCGGAGCGGGGCCCGAGATCAACCTCGGCGTCGCCCGGCCGGGCGGGGCGGCGGCCGTCCCCCGGGCGAGGGGCCTTCCTCCCGCGGCGCTATCGCCCGGGCGCCGGCTCGGGGACGGCGGCGGTCCCCAGCGGCCCGGTGAGCCGCGCCGCGGCGATCGCCGCCCAGTCGGCGTCGGCGGCCGAGACCACCACCACCTCGCCCGCGGGGGAGAGGACGAAGGCGGCCCCGTCCTGGCCCATCCCCGCGCCGATGGCGAGCTCGCGGACCCCGCCGCCCTCCAGGCCGGCGGTGATCCGCGCCCGGGGCACGTCGAGCCCGTAGTCGTGGAGCCGGGCCGCGCTCCCGCCCGGCCCGGCGAGCTCCGCCCTCCGCCGGAGCCGGGAGAGCGCGTCGAGGAGCGAGCCGGCCGAGCCCGTCGCCTCGACCGGCGGCGCGGGGAGGGTGCGCACCCACCGCCCGTCCTGGCGCTCGAGCCGGGCCTCCGCGCCGCCGGCGGCGATCCGCAGCGAGACGATCCGCCCCTCGGGCACGTCGAGGAGCGCCTCGCCGCGCCCGATGGGCGGCCCCGGGCCCGCGCGGCGGGCGATGGTCGTGAGCGCGATCACCACCGCCCCCGCCGCCAGGGCGGTGAGGCCGGTGGCGATGAGGGCGCGGGCCGGGCGGGGCATCGGGGCGCCGCCTACGACCGCTTCCAGTACCCGCTCCCCACGCCGTCCTTGCGCTGGTCGTGGCCGGGGACGAGCCGGACGAAGGCGCACATCTCGGTGAGGCGGGAGAAGATCCGGTCGCCGACGCGCTGCTCGAGCGAGATCGCCTCGGCGTCGCGGGCGAAGTCCGCGGAGCGGGTCCGGACCATCGCCCCCGGCTCCTCGCGGGGGCGGGGGGCCTCGGCCCGGGGGAAGTAGTTGGTGGCGAAGAGCGTCGCCAGGCCGGAGTTGTAGCGGCGGCTGATGAGCTCGTCGAGCATCGAGCGCTCCCACTCGGTGCCGCGCTCCTTGCCCAGCTCGTCGATCCCGAGGACCGGGACTGAGAGGAGCGGGCGGAGGATCTCCATGTGGCTCCGGTTGGCGTCGAAGCCCGCCTTGATGTCCGAGAGCAGGAGCATGAACTCGACGTAGCGGCTGGCCACGCCCTTCTCCAGGGCGAGCCAGCGCAGCGCGGCGACGAGCAGGTGGGTCTTCCCGCCGCCGGGCGGCCCGAAGAGGAGGAAGCCCTTGGTCGGCTCGTCCTTCCGGAACTTCCGGGCGAAGTCCTCGGCGACGGCCCGGGCGCGGGAGTGGTCGTTCGAGTAGCTCTTGAAGCTCTCGAAGGACGCCCGGGCGATGGCCGCCGGGATCCCGATCTGGTTGAAGAGGGCGATCCGCTCGTCGAGGTGCCGGCAGGCGCACACCTGCGCCACCATCGAGCCGCCGGAGGGGACGAGGGTGTAGCCGGTCTCGCCGCAGCGCGGGCAGGCGGCCTGGCAGCTGCACCGGCGGGCGCGGGCGGTGGCGCCGAGCACCTGCTCCACCACCTGGCCGGAGCCCCCGCACTCGGGGCAGGCGCTGTCGGCGGGGGGCGGCATCGGGGGGCGGAGTCTACACCGATCCGCGCAGGCAGGTGAGCCCCGCCCGGCGCGCCGCGTCCACGAGGTGGGCCCGCAGCGCCTGCCGGTGGGCGCGCCGGCTCGCGCCGCGCGGGCGCGGCCCGGCGAGGAGCCGGATCCGGGGGCCGAGGGCCACCCGCTCCTCCCGTGGGAGGGCGGCCAGCCAGGCCGCGAGGATGCGGGCGTCGGCGGTCTCGATCGCCGCCTCGACCCGCTCCAGGCCGGCCTCGCCCGCGGCGTCGTCGAGGGCGCGCCACGCCTCCCGGTAGCCCTCGCGGTAGGCCTCGTCGGCGTCGCGCCCCGCCCCGGCGAGCAGCTCCCGGGCGGCCCGGAGCCGCGCCCGGGCGGCGTCCTCCTCCGCCGGTGGCGGCGGCGCCTCGCCCACCCGGGCCGCCTGGTAGGCGCGCCACTCGTCCTCGACCGCGAAGCGGAGCGCCCGGATCGACCGGGGCGGGGCGGCACCCGATGACCTCATGGCCACCAGCTCCTCCAGGCCGCGCCGGAGCCCCCGGCACACCACCGCCGCGGGCAGGCCGCGCCGCTCCCACTCGGCCACCAGCTCCTGATCGAGCGGCGAGACGAGCAGCCCGGCGCCCCGAAGGCCGAGGAAGTACTCGGTGACGACGGCCTGGTACCCGAGCGCGCCGGCGGGGAGATCGGACACGGCGGCAGGGTAGCGCGGGCGTCCGTCAGCCTCTGCCCCCGCTACCGCCGCAGCGCCTCCACCACCTCGGCCGCGGACTGGCAGCGCCGCGCCGGGTCCTTCTCCAGGAGCCGCTCGGCGAGCGCCGCCAGGGCGGGGGGAGCGCCAGGGTTCAGCTCGAGGACCGGCCGGGGCCGGGCGTGGAGGATCTCCCGCCAGAGGGTGACCGGGTCTCGCGCCGAGAACGGCGGGGCGCCGATGAGCAGCTCGTAGAGGATCACGCCCAGGCTGTAGAGGTCGCTCCGGGCGTCCACCGGCTGGCCCTGCGCCTGCTCGGGCGACATGTAGCGGTAGGTCCCGACCACCCGCCCGGTCTGCGTGAGCACGTCGTCGGGCGCCTCGGCCGCCCCCTTCACCAGCCCGAAGTCCATCAGCCGGGCCCGGCGGGCGTCGTCCACCATCACGTTCGAGGGCTTGAGGTCCCGGTGCACGAGCCCCCGCCCGTGGACGTAGCCGAGCGCGTCCGCCACCTGCCCGAGCGCCGACCGGAGGCGGTCGAGGCGCGCCGGTCGGCTCAGCGCCTCCAGCACGAGCGGGTCGACCGCGGGCGGCCCGGGATCGTCGCCCGGCGCTTCCCCGCATCCCTCCGCGGGGGCGACCACGCGGAACTCCTCGGTCTCCGGCTCGTCCATCAGCGCCGCGAGCGCGCGGATCGCGTCCGGGCCCCGCTCCCCGCTGCCGCCCGAGAGCTCGCCCAGGGAGGACGAGGGCTCCTCGACGCTCTCGCCGCAGGCCCGCGCCAGCGCCGGCGCGTCGTCGAGCGCCGGCGAGAGGTAGGTGCGCAGGTCCAGCCCCTCCACCAGCTCCATCGCCAGGTAGGAGAAGCCCTCCGTCACCCCGGCCTCGTACACGCGGATGACGTTCGGGTGATCGAGCGAGCGCAGGACCTCGTACTCGCGGGCGAGCCGCCGGGCGGCCGTGGCGTCGACGGCAGGGGAGGGGCCGAGCACCTTCACCGCCACCAGCGCCCCGCTGCCGGTGTGCCGGCCCCGGTAGACGATCCCGATCCCACCCCGCCCGATGACGGAGAGGATCTGGTACGGGCCGACGCGGTGCGGAGGCACGGAATCCGAGGATACGGTCGCGTCGCTCGGAGGGTCAAACCGGACGGGCCGGCGGGCCGTCGCCGCCTACCCCGTTCGGGCCCGCCGGTGAGCCGGAGCGTGCTATAAGCGCGCGGAACATGGCCGGCCCGACCCCGCTCGCGGAGCTCGAGGCGCGCGTCAAGGCGCGCCCGCTGCCGCGCCACGTCGCCATCATCATGGACGGCAACGGCCGGTGGGCGGAGGGCCGTGGGCTCCCGCGGGTGGCCGGGCACCGGGAGGGCTCCGAGGCGGTGCGGGCGGTCACCCGGGTGGCCCGCCGGATCGGGATCGAGGCCCTCACCCTCTACGCCTTCAGCGCCGAGAACTGGGCCCGGCCCGACGAGGAGGTGGGGGCCCTGATGCAGCTCCTCTCCGAGTACCTCGACTCGGAGCGGCCGGAGATGACGGAGAACGGGATCCGGCTCAACGCCATCGGCGAGCTGGAGCGGCTCCCCGGGTTCGTGCGAGACGGCCTGGCCGTCGCCACCCAGGCCACGGCCGGCAACGCGGGGATGATCCTCACGCTCGCCCTCTCCTACGGCGGGCGCCAGGAGCTGGTCCACGCCGCGCGCGCCGCCGCCGGGCACCGCGGCCCCGACCTCCGGGCGGAGGACCTCGAGGCGGAGCTCTGGACGCGCGGCCTCCCCGAGCTCGACCTCCTCATCCGCACCAGCGGCGAGCGGCGGATCTCGAACTTCCTCCTCTGGCAGTGCGCCTACGCGGAGCTCCACTTCTCCGAGGTCCTCTGGCCCGACTTCCGTGAGGAGGCCTTCCTCGCCGCGGTCGAGGACTTCCAGGGGAGGCGGCGGCGCTTCGGCCTCACCGGCGCCCAGGCCGGCGGCCGCGGCTAGCCCTCCCCATGGGCGCCCTCGACCCCAAGAACCGCCGGAACCTCGCCCTGCGGGTGGGCTCCGCCCTGGTCCTCTTCCCCTTCGCGGTCTGGCTCACCATCGTGGGCGGGCGCCCGTTCGCCGTCCTCGCCGCCGGCGGCGCGGTGGTGGCCGCGGCCGAGCTGGTGCTGATGTTCACGACCCTCGGGGTGGGCGAGGCCTTCGGCATCGCGGTGGCGGGGGCGATCCCGCTCATGGCCGCCTTCGGGGAGAGCGGCGAGCTCCTCCCCGGCTGGTCCGGCCTCGCGCTGGCGTGCGCCACCGTGGTCCTGCTCGCCCTCTTCCTCTTCCGGCGCGGGCCGCTCGAGGCGGTGCCGCGCGCCGTGGCGGTGGTGACCCTCTCCTGGCTCTACTGCGGGGTCCTCCTCGCCTCGGTGGTCGGGCTTCGGCTCCGCCACGGCGTGGCCTGGGTGATCCTGGCGTTCGTGGTCACCTGGGCGAACGACACCGCCGCCTACTTCGCCGGGCACGCGCTCGGGCGGCACAAGCTCTACGAGCGGATCTCGCCCAAGAAGACCTGGGAGGGGTTCGCGGGCGGTGCGCTGGGGAGCGTGGCCGGCGCCCTGGCGACCCGCGCGCTCTTCCCCAGCCTCGGGGCGGGGCTCTCGGTGGGGATGGCGGTGGTGGTGGGGCTCGG
>DATKAL010000491.1:0-4863 GCA_035498135.1 Anaeromyxobacter sp. | reverse complement strand
CTTCGAGGTGCCGGTGAAGCTGCACTCCGAGGTGGTCGGCAAGGCCAAGGTGAAGGTCGAGGCCGAGCCCGGCTAGCCCGGCCCGCAGCGACGATGCCCCCCGGGGGCCGGCTCCGCCTGGAGCCGGCCCTCGACGCTTCCGGGGGACGGGGGCGGGCGCCCGGGCGTGGCCCGGCCGCGCCCCGCCCTCAGCGACCGGACTCCTGCCGGCGCCGTACCTCCTCGAACTGCCGGCGGGCCTCCTCGAGCGCGGCCGGGTCGGGAGCGTCGGCCTCGGGGGCCGGCTCGACCGCCGCGGGGACCGCCCGGGCCCGGGCGGCCGCCTGGCGGACGCGCTCCTGGTACTTCACGAAGTTGGGGATGGCGATCGCCGCCAGGATCCCCATGATGGCCACCACCGCCATGGCGCCGCTGGCGCCCGCTCCCCCGGCGCCGAGCCCGAGCACCGGGGCGAGCGGATAGGCGAGCGGGTTCCGGGACGCCACCCGGGTGGTCCCCGGCGCGGCCAGCTCCTTCAGCGCCGCCACCCGCTTGCAGAGGAAGGGATGCGAGGCGGCCAGCTCCTGGACCGCCATCCAGAACCCGCCCGCCTCGTCGGCCTGGGCGATGAAGGCCTCGAGGTCCGCGCCCTGGGCGAGCGGGCCGCCCGCGGCCAGGACCATGAGCCCGCGCATCGCCTGCTCGGTGTCGCCGGCCACCGCCGCGCCGGCGCGATCGCAGGTGTACTCGCAGGCCCGGGAGTAGGCGGCGCCGGCCAGGGGCACGAGCCAGTAAGGGGCGAGGAACAGCCGCCAGGCGAGGTGGCCGGCGGCGTGGTGGGCGAGCTCGTGCCCGACCACGAAGTCGAGCTGGCGGGGATCGTGGCAGTGGTTCACCAGGTCCGAGAGGAGGATCACGAACCGGCGGGAGAGGAGCTTGGTGGCGAAGGCGTTGAGCAGGCCTCCGCCCTGGAGCACGTAGACCTCGGGGGTGCGCGGCAGGCCGAGCCTGGCGGAGGCGGCGCGGACGCGGGTGTAGAGCTCCGGGAACTGGCGCTCCGAGACCCGCACCCCGTTGCCCCGCACGTGGGCGAGGAAGAGCGCCTGGGCGACGAGGAGGAAGAGGCCGATGGCGACGCCGTAGAAGAGCCCCACGATCGTCACGGCGAGGACGAGCCAGGCGACGGCGCTCAGCACCACGCCGAGGACGAAGAGCGGGCGCTCCTTGGGCGAGCGGAGCCGCAGATCGAGCGACATGTACCCCTCCCGGGAGGACGACCGACGGTGAACGGTTGCAGGGCGCAACGATCCCGTCAATGTGGTCGATTGCTTACCCCGGCCCCGCCGGCGGCGGGGCGGCGCCGTCCCGGCCGGCGAGCGAGGGGCGCTCGCCGTGAGGGCGCCTACTGGCCCGGGTCCGGGCAGACGTGCGCGGCGGCGCCGGAGGGCGGGACGTGGGCCCGCAGCCGCCCGAGCGCCTCGCGCGCCTCGTCGGCGGCCGGCCCCTGCGCCACCCGCTCCCAGGCCGCCCGGGCCTCCCCGCGCAGCCGGGCGTCGCGCCCCCCGGAGGCCCAGAGCGCCTCCTCGAGGGCCCGCGCTCGCCAGAGCCGCACGGTGGGGAGGGCGGCCGACCTAGGGTAGCGCTCCGCGAACCCCTCCACCCGGCCGGCCACCGCCGCGGGCGTGCACGGGGCGGCGTACCGGACCACCCGGAGGGCGGCCTCCTCGGCGAGGCGGTCGGTCCCCTTCACCTCCGCCTCGAAGGCGGCCCGGTACCTGAGGACGCCGCCGTCCGCCTCGTAGACGGGAGCCCCCAGCAGCCGGTCGGCCCGGGCGAAGGCGGGCAGGGTCTCCGGGGCGGGCGCGGCCCGGGCGGCCAGCCCGCCGGCGAGGAGCAGGACCTCGGCGCGGGCCGGCGAGCCGGTCACGTGCCGGGCGAAGCCAGCCGCGAGCTCGAGCGCCGCCGGGAGGCGGCCGCCGTCGGCCAGGGCCCGGACGAGCTCCTGCGCCGCCGCGCCGGAGGCGCTCCCCTCGCCGAGGGCGAGCGCGCTGTACCCGCCCTCGCCCACCAGGCCGCGGAGCTGGAGGAGGACGGGCGCCCCCTCGCGCGGCGGCGTGGGGAGGTCGACCCAGAGGACCTCGCCCGGCCCCCCCTCGCCGGCCGGCTGGAACCGCACCCGGTCGGCGTGCCCCGGCGGCTCGAGATCCGCCGCGTCCGGGACCCAGAGCCGGGCGGTGAGCGCCAGGCCGGCGTCGGGCACGACGGCCACCGCGCGGGGGACCTCGCCCGGCCCGCGCCAGACCACGGCGAACGTGTCCGGGTCGCGCGGCGAGGTCTCGCCGTGGACCGGCCGCCCCTCCGCCAGCGGATTCCGCTCGGCCAGGGAGCGCCACTCCGGGTACCGCTCCTCCCGCGAGCCGACCAGCTCCGGCTCGTCGTTGGGCTCGATCTCCTCGCCCGCCTGGGGCTCGGCGAGCCGCACCTCCAGCAGGTAGGGATCGGTCGGCTTCTCCACCGGCGCGCTGGCCGCGTCGTGGCGCTCGCGGACGGTGAGGTAGTAGGTGCCGGGCTGCACCGCGGCCACCAGCGTCTCGGGCTCGCCGGGGCCGCCGTGGTCGACCGAGGCCACCAGGGGCGCCGAGGTGCGAGCGTCCCCCGCCGCCCGGACCCGGTTCAGCGCCAAGGCCACGTCGAGGCCGCGGATCCCCTCCCCCGCCTTCTCCCCGTGCCACTCGGCCACCAGGACCTCGCGCCCCTCGAACGGCGGGACCTCGATCCGGTAGACGTCCACGTCCCCGGTGGTCTCGTTCAGCTTCGCCCCGATGTACCCCTTCACCGTCGCCACGCCGCCGCCCGCCCGCCCGTCCTTGCCGGGCGGGAGCGGGAGCACGTTGGCCTGGGCGGGGACGTCGTTGGGCTCGTGCTCCACGCCGTCGTAGCGGTCGCTCGGCCGGAGCGACGGCGGGACCAGGGCCGCGAGGCGCGGGACGCGCGCCGCGGCGAGCGCGTAGAGGTCGGGCCAGCGCCAGATCCCGGCGGCGGCCGCGGCCAGCAGGAGGACGGCGGCGATGGGGGCGCCGATCCGGCGGCGGCGCAGGGCGCGCAGCTGCCGCTCGAAGTCGCGGAAGTCCTCCCGCCGCGCGATCTCGAGCTTCCCGGTGACCTCCGGGGCCTCGCTGGCGCGGCGGTGGACCCGGCGCGCGCCGGTCACCTCGTCGAGGGCGAGGAGCGCGCGCCGCATCTCGTCCGCCGAGGCGAAGCGATCGGCGGGGCGCTTCGCCAGGGCGCGGGCCACCACCTCCGCGAACTGGGGGCTGGTCCCCGGCGCCACCTCGACCAGCGACGGGGGCGGGTCGTGGAGGTGGGCGGAGACGATCGCCATCGGGGTGGGGGCCACGAAGGGGGGACGCCCCGAGACCAGCTCGTGGAGGACGCAGCCGACCGCGTACAGGTCGGCGCGGGCGTCCACCTCCTCGCCGCGGGCCTGCTCGGGGGCGAGGTAGTTCGGGGTGCCGACGATCGCCCCGGCGCTGGTGGTGGAGGCGGCCGCGCCCTCGTCCCGGAGCTTGGCGATCCCGAAGTCGAGGACCTTGGCGAAGTCCTCCCCCGGCCGGGCCTGCATCAGCATGACGTTGGCCGGTTTCATGTCCCGGTGGACCACCCCCGCCTCGTGCGCCTCGGCGAGGGAGCCGAGGATCTGCTGCCCGATCTCGGCGGCCCGGGCCTCGGAGAAGCGCCCCTCCTCCCGGAGCACCTGGGCGAGGTCCTTGCCCGGCACGTACTCCATGGCGAGGTAGAATCCGCCCAGCTCCTCGATCTCGCCGAAGTCGAAGACCGCGATGGTGTGCGGGTGGGAGAGGCGCGAGACGATCTGGGCCTCGGAGCGGAAGCGGGCCACCGCCCCCGGCTCGCTGGCGAAGTCCCCCCGCAGGATCTTCACCGCCAGGGCCTTGCCCATGCGGATGTGCTCGGCCTTGTAGACCGAGCCCATCCCGCCCTCGCCCACCAGGGCGATGAGCCGGTAGCGGTCGGCGATCACCTGGTCGAGGAGGACGTTGCCCTGGGTGCGGTCGGCGGCGCCGGACCGGAGGTCCTGGCCGCAGCTCGGGCAGAAGTTCAGGGGACCGGCGCCCGGCTCGGGGGTGAAGCCGCAGCCGGGGCACGACTCCGCGGCGTCGCGGCTGGAGCTCGGGGACGCCATCGCTCGGGACGAGAGTATCCCGAGGCACAACCCCGGGAAAGCCCTGGTCTCCGCTTGTCCCGGACCGGCGCCCTGCTATAGTCCGCCCGCCGTGCTCAACTGGCTCCACAACATCCTGTCGCGCGATCTCGCCATCGACCTCGGGACGGCGAACACGCTCATCTACATCCGAGGAATGGGCATCGTCTCCAACGAGCCCTCGGTCGTCGCCGTCCAGCAGGACGCCCGCGGCGGCCGCAAGGTCCTCGCCGTCGGCAAGGAGGCGAAGGAGATGCTCGGGCGCACGCCCGGCAACATCGTCGCCATCCGGCCCATGAAGGACGGCGTCATCGCCGACTTCGAGGTCACGGCGGCGATGCTCAAGTACTTCATCCAGACCGCCCACAACCGGAAGAGCTTCGTGAAGCCCCGGATCATCATCGGGATCCCGTCGGGCATCACCGAGGTGGAGAAGCGCGCCGTCCGCGAGGCGGCCGAGTCCGCCGGCGCGCGCGAGGTCTACCTCATCGAGCAGCCCATGGCCGCCGCCATCGGCGCCGGGCTCCCCATCACCGAGCCCTCCGGGAACATGATCGTCGACATCGGAGGAGGCACCTCCGACGTGGCCGTCATCTCGCTCGGCGGGATCGTCTACAGCCGCTCGGTCCGGGTCGCCGGCGACAAGATGGACGAGGCGATCATCC
>DATKAL010000490.1:0-12141 GCA_035498135.1 Anaeromyxobacter sp. | reverse complement strand
GCTCCCGTCCACCGGGGCGCCCAGGGCCGACTGGTTCGGCCCCTCCACCCAGCCGAGCGCCGGGCCGTCGGCGGCGGCGGCCGGGGCCGGTCGGGCCGCCGGCGGCGGCCCCATCCCCATCTGCGCGAGCCGCACCTCGGGCAGGGGCAGGTCCAGCGCCCCGCCCTGCCCCGAGCCGCGGCCGACCGGGACCAGCACCCGGCGCAGCCGCTCCAGGTCGTTCCGCAGGTCCTGGGGGTAGCGGACGTTCACCGTGAACCGGTTCCGCCCCTCCACCGTCACCGCGATGGGCGTTCCGCCGATCGCCGCCTCGATGACGCGGTTCAGGTCGCCCACGGTGAGCCCGTAGCGCGCCAGCGCGTCGCGCCGGGGGACGATGTCGAGGTAGAGCCCGCCCGCGTTCCGCTCGTAGAAGGCGCTCCGCGTCCCGGGGACGGGCGAGAGCACCCGCTCGAGCGCCACGCCCACCTTCTCGATCTCGGCCAGCGAGGTCCCGAGGATCTTCACCCCCACCGGGGTGCGCACGCCGGTGGAGAGCATGTCCACCCGGGCCTTGATGGGCATGGTGTAGGCGTTGGTCCAGCCCGGGAACTGCATCGCCCGGTTCATCTCCTCCACCAGCTCCTCGAAGCCGATCCGGCGCCGGTCCGGCCAGAGGAGCCGGAGCGCCGGGCGGAGGAAGGCGGGGGCCCGGCCCGACCACCAGCGCCTCGCCTCCACGGTCCGCCAGGCCTCCCGCGGGCGGAGCCGGACCGTGGTCTCGACCATGGTGAGCGGGGCGGGATCGGTGGCGGTCTCGGCCCGGCCGGCCTTCCCGAACACGCTCTCCACCTCGGAGAAGCCCTTCAGGACCCGGTCCTGCGCCTGGAGCTGGCGCTTCGCCTCCTCGATCGAGATGCCGGGGAGGGTGGTGGGCATGTAGAGGACGTCGCCCTCGTTGAGCGGGGGCATGAACTCCTCCCCCAGGCGCAGGGCGAGGGGGACCGCCGAGAGGAGGGCGAGCAGGCCGATGGCGACCGTGGACTTCGGCCGGCGGAGGGCGACGAAGACGAAGGGCCGGTACCAGCGGTGGATGAAGCGGGAGACCGGGTGCTCGCTCTCCGGCCGGATCTTGCCGCGGATGAGGAGCCCCCGGAGGGCGGGCGCGAAGGTGATGGAGAGCAGCGCCGCCGAGAGCATCACGAAGGTCTTGGTCCAGGCGAGCGGAGTGAAGAGGCGGCCGGCCTGCCCGGTGAGGGTGAAGACCGGCAGGAAGGCGGCGGCGATCACCAGGAGCGAGAAGAAGATGGCGGGGGTGATCTCGCGGGCGGCCTCGGCGAGGAGGGCCTCGCGGCTCGCCCCCGGGGGCGCCCGCTCGAGCTTCTTGTGGGAGGCCTCGATCATCACGATCTCGGCGTCCACGGTGGCCCCGATGGCGATGGCGATGCCCCCCAGGCTCATGATGGTGGCGGGGATGTCGAGCAGCGCCATGGGGATGAAGCTGATGGCCACCGCCAGGGGGAGGGAGAGGAGCGGCAGCAGGGCGGAGCGGAGGTGGAGGAGGAAGAGGAGGATCACCCCCGCCACCACCAGCCCCTCCTCCACCAGGGCGCGCCGGAGCGTGCCCACCGCCCGGTGGATGAGGCCGCCGCGGTCGTAGGCGATCTCCACCCGCACGCCCTCGGGGAGCCCGGGGCCGAGCTCGGCGAGGCGGGCCTTCACCCGGTCGATGACCGCCAGGGCGTTCTCCCCGTAGCGCATCACCACGATGCCGCCCACCGCCTCGCCCTCGCCGTTCCAGTCGAGCAGGCCCCGCCGGATGTCCGGGCCGAAGCGGACGCGGCCCACGTCGCGCACCAGCACCGGGACGCCGCTCGGGCCGCTGGTCCGGATCGCCACCTGCTCGAGGTCGGGGAGGTCCTGCACGTAGCCGCGGCCGCGCACGTAGTACTCGCGCCCGGAGAGCTCGAGGACCCGGCCGCCCACGTCGGCGTTGGAGTCGCGGATCGCCCCGGCCACGTCCTGGAGGGTGACGCCGAAGGCGCGCAGCTTGTTGGGGTCGACGGTGACCTGGTACTGCTTCTGGTAGCCGCCGATGCTCGCCACCTCGGCCACCCCAGGGACGCTCCCCAGGGCGTAGCGCAGGGTGAAGTCCTGGAAGGTGCGGAGCTCGTCGAGGCCGTGCTTCCCCGACTCGTCCACCAGCGTGTACTGGAAGACCCAGCCGATCCCGGTGGCGTCCGGGCCGAGGGTGGGGGCCACCCCCTGCGGCAGGCGGGGCTGGAGCGAGGAGAGGTACTCGAGCACCCGGCTCCGGGCCCAGTAGACGTCGGTCCCCTCGTCGAAGATCACGTAGACGAAGGACATCCCGAACATCGAGTAGCCGCGGACGTCCCTCACCCTGGGGGCGCTCACCAGAGCGGAGACGATGGGGTAGGTGACCTGGTCCTCGACCAGAGTCGGGCTCCGCCCCATCCACTCCGAGTAGACGATGACCTGCGGCTCGGAGAGGTCGGGGACGGCGTCGAGCGGGACCCGGTGGATCGACCAGGCCGAGGCGGCGGTGGCGGCGGCCACGCCCAGCAGGACCAGGACCCGGTTGCGGGCGCAGAACTCGATGATCCGGGCGACCATGGGGCGGGGGCCTCAGCGGCCGGGGGCCGGCGCGCCCTGGCTCTCGATGGCGGCGCGCAGCCGGCTCTCCGAGTCCACCAGGAAGTTGGCGGTGGTCACCACCCGCTCCCCCTCGCTGAGCCCCTCGAGGATCGCCACCTTGCCGGTGGCCGACCAGCCGGCCCGCACCCTGCGCGGCGCGAAGCGCCCGTGCCCCCGGGAGACGAAGACGTACTGGGCCTCGCCGGTGTCGACCAGGGCGTCGCGCGGGATGACCACCGCCTCCGCCGCCGCCAGGGCGAGGGTGACGTCCCCGTACATCCCGGGCCGGAGCTTGAGGTGGGGGTTCGAGAACTCCAGCCGGGCCTGGAGCGTCCGGCTACCGGGGTTGAGGGCCGGGTAGATGAAGGACACCCGCCCCAGGAACTCCTCCCCCGGCCAGGCGGCGAGCGTCAGGGTCGCCTTCTGGCCCACCGCCACCCGGCGGATCTCGCCCTCGTAGACGTCGGCCAGCACCCAGACCGTGGAGAGGTCGGCGAGCTGGAAGAGCTCGGTGCCCGGCTGGACGAACAGGCCGCGGAGGGCGTTCTTGCGGGCGATGTAGCCGCGCACCGGGGACCGGACGTTGATGACCCGCTGGACCTGGCCGGACTGGGCGATCGCCTCCACGTCCTGCGGCGCCACCCCGAGCGCCTCCAGGCGCTGGCGCGCGTCCCGCTCCACGTCGATGGTCCCCGCCCCCGTCCCCGGCGCCGGCCCGCTGCCCGCGCCGGCCCGCCCCCGCTCGCTCCACTTGATGGCGTTCAGGAACACCTGCTGGGCGGTCTGCATGTCGGGGCTGTAGAGCTTGGCCAGGACCGCGCCCTTCTCCACCAGCCGGCCGGTCTCGACCTCCCCGAGCGACTCGATCCAGCCCGAGAAGCGGGCGTTCACCGAGACCAGCCCGGACTCGCTGGCGCTCACGAAGCCCACGGTCCGGATCGAGGGGGCGAGCGGCTCCCGGGCCGCCACCGCGGTCCGCAGGCCGGAGAGCTGGATCCGGTCGGCGGTCAGCTCCACCTCGGCCAGGCCGGGCGGGGCCAGCTCGCCGGCGGGGGGGACGGCGGCCGCCTCCCGCGGGACGAGCTTCATGCCGCACTCCGGGCACCGGGCCTTCGGATCGGCCGAGGTGAAGGCGGGGTGCATGGGGCAGGTGTAGAGCTGCTGGCCGGCGGGCTCGGCGGCCGGCGCGGGCGAGCCGGGGGCCGCCGACGTGACCGGCACCAGGTCCATCCCGCAGATCGGGCACTCGCCCCGGTGCTCCATCACCACCGAGGGGTGCATGGGGCAGCGCCATCGCTCCTGGGCGGTCGCCAGCACGCCCGAGGTCGTGCCGACGTGGACCCAGGCGGCCACGGCCGCGATCGCCATCAGGGCGACCAGCCCCCAGCGGACGGCCGCCATGGCCCGGGTGCCGGGCGGCGGATGCTCCTCGCCCTCGGGGAGCGGGTCGCCGAGCGAGGCCGGGCGGGGGTCGGTCAAGGCGGCCTCCGGAGGCGGGGGCGCTCTACTCGACGACCAGCTGCCCGGAGATCATGTCCATGCCGCAGGCGTAGCGGACGGTGCCGGACTTGGTGGGCGTGAGGTGGACGGTCACCGGCTTCCCGAGGGGGAGCTTCTCGTTCACGCCGTAGTCCTTGATCACGATCTCGGTGGCGCAGGTCTTGTCCGTCTTGCGCGTCACCACGAGCTCGAGCGGCTCGCCCTTCTTCACCTTCACCTCCGAGGGGACGAAGCCGTCGGGGGTGACCTCCATCTGGATCACGCGGGCCTTGGGCTTCTCGGCGGCGGAGGCCGGGTGGGCGAGGAGGGCGAGGGCGAGCAGGGCGACGGCGGTGGGGATGCGCATGGGGCTCTCCGCGAAAGGGGAAGGAGGGCGTGAGCATACCCCCGCTTCGGGCTGCGCCGTAGAGGGTTCCGGCGCAGCGGCCTCGTCCGTCGGCGCGAGGTGCGCTGCGGGGTTGCCCGCCCGCGGACCGTTCGACCCGATCTTCCGGTAAGGATAAATTTGCCCCCACCAGTACCCCGGACGAGGGTTGGATCTCGGAGGTACCGGACACATTGTCGCATGCACGTGGGACACGGACGCGCGGGCAGCGCCCGGGTGCGCCGGCGAGAGGGCGGTCCTCTCACCGGCGCCCGCGCATCGCCGAATCGAGCGGCAGCGTCTCGCCGCGGAGGGAGACCATCCGCACCCCAGTCCTCGCGACGTCCGCGGCGGCGGTCCTCCGAGCGCGGCGTGCCCTCGCGCCGCAGCCGCCGCGCTCGCCGGTGGCGAGCGTGGGTCGCGAGCGGTCGCCGCGCGCCGAGGACCGGCCTCGCGCGTGGCCGATCGCGCCGAGGCAGGGTCTGTGGACGGGCCGACACGGCCCGTGAACCCCCCACGGGGCCTCGACGCCCCGGCGCTTGCCTCGATGAGGGAACGGAGCCAAGGTCCGGCGATCCCGCCGGAAGACTCGTGACCGCATGGCCATGGACCTCGCCACCGTCTGGATCGTCTCCGGCTCGATCGCGAGCGCCGGCCTGCTGGCCGGCGGACACCTCACCCGCCGCCGCCTCCGGCAGCGCCGGGACGAGGCGGTGCTCCAGGAGAAGGCGGCCAAGGGCACGAACCTCGCCCGGTCGCTCCACCCGGTCATCGACCCGAACATCTGCATCGGCAGCCTCTCCTGCCTCAAGGCGTGCCCGGAGGGCGACATCCTCGGGGTGGTCGACGGCGCGGCGCGGCTCGTCCACGGCGACCACTGCATCGGGCACGGCCGCTGCGCCGCCGAGTGCCCGGTCGGGGCGATCAAGCTCGTCTTCGGCAGCGCCGAGCGGGGCGTGGACCTGCCCGAGGTGGACGAGTTCTTCGAGTCCTCCCGCCCCGGGGTCCACGTGGTGGGCGAGCTCGGCGGGATGGGGCTCATCAAGAACGCGATCGGGCAGGGGCTCCAGGTGGCGGAGCGGCTCGCGGGGCTCCTCCAGAAGGCCAGCGCGCCGGTGGTGGTGGTGGGGGCGGGGCCGGCCGGCATCGCCGCCGCCCTCGGCTTCAAGGCGCGGGCGATCCCGTTTCGCCTCCTCGAGCAGGACTCGGTGGGCGGCTCGGTCTACCACTACCCGCGCAAGAAGATCGCGATGACCGAGGCGGTTGACCTCCCGCTCGTGGGGCGCTTCGGCAAGAAGCTCATCCTGAAGGAGGAGCTGCTCGCCTCCTGGGATCGCATCCTCGCCAAGACCGGGATCCGGGTGGAGCAGGGGGTGAAGGTCACCGGGATCGAGGGCGAGGACGGCCGCTTCATGGTGAAGACGGACAAGGGGATGGTCCCGGCCTCGAAGGTGGTCCTCGCGATCGGCCGGCGCGGGACCCCCCGCAAGCTGGGCGTGCCCGGGGAGGAGCTGCCGAAGGTCTACTACGGCCTCAAGGATCCGGAGCAGTTCCAGGGGAACGCCATGCTGGTGGTGGGCGGCGGGGACGCCGCGCTGGAGGCCGCCATCCAGCTGGCGGAGGAGGCGGGGGCCAAGGTGACCCTCTCGTACCGCGGCGCGGAGCTGGCCCGCTGCAGGGAGGCGAACCGGACGAAGTTCGGCGAGCTGGTCCAGAAGGGGCGGATCCAGGCCCTCCTTCCGTCGCAGGTGACCGAGGTTCGCCCGCGCGAGGTCGTCCTCGACGTGGGTGGGCGCGCCGCCACCATCGAGAACGACTTCGTGATCGTGAACATCGGGGGCGAGCTCCCCCTCGACTTCCTCTCCAAGGCGGGCGTCTCGCTCCGCCGCTTCCACGGCGAGGCCCCCGGCGAGCACGCGCACGGCGAGGGCGAGTCGAAGGAGCAGCGCCGCCAGCTCGTCGCCGCGCGGACCCGCTCCGAGCGGCTCCGCCGGCGAGTGTTCCGCACCCTCTACGCCGTCGCCGGCGTCTCCATCCTCGCCTTCCTCGCCTGGAAGGGGCGAGAGTACTACCCGCTCCCCAGGCTGGAGCGGCTCCACTCGCCGCTCCACCGCTCGATGCGGTCGGCCGGGGGCTGGGGGCACGGGGTCGGGATCGTCGCCACCGTCTTCATGCTCTCGAATTTCCTCTACGCCGCCCGCAAGCGCTGGAAGGGGCTGGCGGCGCTGGGGAGCATCAAGGGCTGGCTCGACTTCCACGTCTTCGTCGGGTTCATGAGCCCGCTCGTGATCCTGTTCCACGCCGCGTTCCAGTCGAACAACCTGCTCGCCTCCGGCACCGCCACCGCCCTGGTGATCGTGGTGAGCACCGGGGTGATCGGCCGGTACATCTACGGCGTCGTCCCCTCCGACGGCGGCAAGGCGCTGGAGCTCTCCGACCTCCTGGCGCGCTTCGAGCGGATCCGCTCGGACATGGGGCCGCTCCTCGAGGAGGCGGGCGCGCCGGCCCGCGCCCTCCTCGAGCGCGCCACCGCCCCGGTGCGGGGCGGCTGGCTCCCGCTCCTCTTTCTCCGGATGCCGCTCGAGCTGGTCGTCTCCCGGGTCCGGCTCTTCCGCGTGCGCCGGCGGTTCCGGAGCCCGCAGCACTTCGCCACCTTCCGGGGCGCCATCGGCCGGCTCGGCCGGCTCCGCTGGCAGATCCGGTTCTACGCCTCCCTCAAGCGGCTCCTGCGCGGCTGGCGCGTCTTCCACGCCTCGCTGGCCGGCTTCCTGGTCCTCGCGATCGCAGCCCACATCGGCGTCTCCCTCTACCTCGGCTACGGGCTCATCCACTGGTGAAGACCTCGCTCCGCGCCGGCTTCGTCTCCCTCCTCCTCCTGGGCGCGCTTCCGGCGCGCCCGGACGTGTTCTCGCCGGGCGAGCTCTCCCGCCCGCACCAGAGCCTGGAGGGGCTGCAGAACTGCACCAAGTGCCACGTCGCCGGGAAGCAGCTCGCCCCGGAGCGCTGCCTCGACTGCCACGGCGAGCTCAAGGGGCGCGTGGCGCAGGGGAAGGGCTTCCACGGGCGGATGGCCCCCGCGGACCGGAACTGCCAGACCTGCCACCACGAGCACCAGGGGCGCGACTTTCCCGAGATCGACTGGGGAAAGGGCGGGGAGAAGGGCTTCGACCACGCCAAGACCGGCTTCGACCTCAAGGGCAAGCACCGGAAGACCGACTGCGCCCGCTGCCACGACCCCCGGCTGATCGCCGACGCGGGGGTGAAGGAGGTCCTGGCGAGGCAGCCGACGCGAAAGACCTACCTGGGCGCCCCGCCGGCCTGCGCCGCCTGCCACTTCGACGAGCACCGGGGGCAGATCGCGAACGGCGCCGACTGCGCCCGCTGTCACGGCGAGGACGCCTGGAAGCCGGCCGGCCGCTTCGACCACGCGAAGACCGCCTACCGGCTCGACGGCAAGCACGTGAAGGTGCAGTGCGCCAAGTGCCACGCCTCCGAGCAGGAGGCCCAGGCGCGGACGGCGCCGCCGGGCGTCGTCGGGCCGGTCCGCCCGGCGGTCTTCGAGCGCTTCAAGCCGGTGCCGTTCGAGGGCTGCGCCGACTGCCACAAGAAGGACCCGCACCAGGGGCGCTTCGGCCCCTCGTGCAAGACCTGCCACGTCACCTCGGACTGGAAGAAGATCACCGGGCTCGGCGCCCAGCAGGCCTTCCACGAGAAGACCCGCTACCCGCTGCGCGGCCTGCACGTCCAGGTGAAGTGCGACGCCTGCCACGGGCCCTGGCCGGGCGTGCCCGCGAAGTACAAGGGGCTCGCCTTCGCGCGCTGCGCCGACTGCCACGCCGACTCGCACCTCGGCCAGCTGGCGCGGGCCGCGCCGGCCGCGCCGAGCGGCAAGGCACCGGCCGCCGCGCCGCCCCCGGGCGCCTGCGAGCGCTGCCACACGGTGGACGGCTGGATCCCGGCCCGCTTCGAGGTGGACGACCACCAGAAGCTCGAGTACCGCCTCGAGGGCGCCCACCGGACGGTGGCCTGCGCCGCCTGCCACCCCAGGGATCCCCGGCTGGCCACCAAGGTCCCGGTCACGATCAAGGCGGACCTGGAGCGGAAGAGGCGCCCGCTCAAGCTCAGCCTGGCCCTGCTCCGGATCCCCAAGGCGTCGGACTGCCGCACCTGCCACCGGGATCCCCACGCCGGGCAGCTGGACGCGCGCGTCAAGGGGGAGGGGTGCGCCGCCTGCCACGGCCAGGAGTCGTGGCGCAAGCTGCGGTTCGACCACGCCAAGGACTCCCGCTACCCGCTCACCGGCAAGCACGAGAAGGCCGCCTGCGCCTCCTGCCACCGCCCCGACGCGGGCGGGGTGGTGCGCTACCGCCCGCTGGGCCAGGCCTGCGCCGCCTGCCACGCCGACATCCACGCCGGCCAGTTCGCCGCCAAGGGGCAGGGGACCGACTGCGCGCGCTGCCACGAGACCGCCGGCTGGAAGGAGCCGCTCCGCTTCCGGCACGAGAAGCCGTTCACCAGCTACACGCTCGACGGGAAGCACAGGAAGCTCGAGTGCGCCAAGTGCCATCTCACCGTGCAGGTGGCCGGGGCGGCCGTGCGCCGGTACCGCCCGCTCCCCACCGCCTGCGAGGGCTGTCACGCCGACTTCCACAAGGGCGCCTTCCGGGGGTACGTGCCATGAGGCTCCGCGCGCTCGCCGCCTGCCTGGCGCTCCTGCCCGCCGTCCCCGCCCCGGCGGCCGGGCCGGCGCGGATCGCGGCCGCCCCGGCGCCGTCCGGGGCCCAGCTCGCCCCGGGACACGGCGGCGACACGCGCTGCGCCGCCTGCCACACCGCCGACGGCTGGACGCCGGTGAAGTTCGCCCACGAGCGGACCGGCTTCCCGCTCGACGGGGCCCACCGCGACGCGGCCTGCAAGGCCTGCCACGCGAGCGGGACCTTCGCCGATCCGGTCCCGCGCGCCTGCTCCGCCTGCCACCGGGACGTCCACCTGGGGCGGCTCGGGCAGCGCTGCCAGACCTGCCACGAGCCGACCTCGTGGGCGACGGCGAGCTTCAGCCCGGACGCCCACCGCCGCACCAGCTTCCCCCTCACCGGCCGCCACGCGCTCATCCCCTGCGAGTCCTGCCACGGCGACAAGCGCGACCGGGGCTTCTCGCGGCCGCTCACCGGCTGCATCGGCTGCCACCAGGCCGACTGGGCGAAGGCCACCAGCGCGGCGGCGGCGATCGACCACGCCACCGCCGGCTTCCCCGAGGACTGCCGCGGCTGCCACGGCGCCTGGCGGTTCGCGCCCGCGGGCTTCCCTGCCCACCAGGCCTGCTTCGACCTCCGCTCGGGCCCCCACGCCGGGATCCGCTGCCTCGACTGCCACACCGACACCCCGCCCTTCCCGGCCGGGGGCGTCTTCACCTGCGCCGGCTCGGACTTCAGCTGCATCCGCTGCCACACCAACGCCCCCGCCCAGCACACCAACGTCCAGGGGTTCCAGAACGTGGACCGCAAGTGCTACGAGTGCCACCGGTTCTCGAATGCGACGGGCGCGGTTCCGGGGGTCTTCCGATGAGGCCGGCCGCCGCCCTCCTCCTGGCGCTCGCCGCTCCGGCCCTGGCGGCCGATCCCGCGGCCGCGCCCCGGCGCGTGGCGCGGGCCACCCCGGCTTCCCCCCTGGAGAACGTGGTCACCCCGGTCGACCGGCCGCGCGGGACCGGCGCGGTGGTCTACGTCACCCCGTCCCGCGCCTACCTCGACGCGGGCGCCGAGGACGGGCTCGCGGCGGGGCAGGTGCTCGAGCTCCGGCGCTCGGGGCTGGTGGTGGCCTCGTGCAAGGTCGAGGAGCTGGCGCCGCACCACGCCACGTGCCTGGGGTCCGGGCTCAAGCCGGGCGACACCTTCCGCTTCCAGGCCGCGCCCGAGCCCCCCGAGCCGAAGCTCCTCCCGCCGCCCCCGCCGGACGCGGAGCTGGCGCGGCGCGAGGCGGCGGTGGAGGCGGCCCCTCCCGCGCCGCTGGTCGACTTCCAGGCCCCGGCGACGAGGGCGGCCACGCCCCGCGCCCACACCGCCGAGGTCGACGCGGGCTTCTCCTCCTGGTACGCGTCCACCGCCGGCACCTCGGACATGCTCTCCCTCGACGTCTCGATCCACGACGCCGAGCTGGGCAAGGGGATCACCCTCGACGTCGAGGCGCGCGCCGAGCAGTGGCTCCAGCGCTACCAGCCGCGCTTCCTCCCCACCCAGAAGACCCAGCTCTTCGTCTGGCAGGCCCAGCTCACCGCCACCCCGCGCGACGCCCTGATCCTCTCGGCGGGCCGGGTCCTGCCCTGGACCATCCCGGGCGCGACCATCTTCGACGGCGCGATGGCCGGCTTCCGGGGCAACCTCGGGAGCTGGAAGCTGGAGGGCGGGGCCTTCGGAGGCCTCGTCCCGCAGCCGGACACGACCGCCCCGACGACCAGCCGGTCCACCGGGGGCGGCTACTGGGTGCTCGATCGCAGCCTGGAGAAGGGCGCCTGGCTCCGGCAGGAAGGGCGGGTGGCGGTGGTCACCTCGCCCGAGCTGGGCACGCGGATCGAGGGGTCGCTCACCGCCCGCGCCTTCATGAAGGTGATGGATCTCTCCGGCGAGCTGCACCTGGGCGGCGGGGGGAAGGCCCACGCGCAGAACGACCTGGACGCCGCCCGGGTGGACGGCACCTTCCGCCCGCTCCAGGGGCTCTCGCTGGGCGGCAGCTTCCGGTACGCGGGGCTGACCTGGCCGCAGACCTTCGACCCGCCCGCCTTCCCGGGCCACAACCGCGCCGCCGACTACTTCGTCTTCTACGACTTCGGGGCGGTGCGCGCCGGGGCCACCGGCGGGCTGGCGAAGGACCTGGGGAGCGCCCTGAACCGCAGCTGGATCGGCCCGGAGCTCGGCTTCCCCCGGCTCTTCGGCTGGCGCGGCGGGCTGCTGATCGGGTACCTGGAGGAGTCCGGGTGGATCGCCGGCCGGAGCGCCTACGCCCAGGCCACCGTCCAGGCGGCGCAGGCCGTGCACCTGCTCGCCCGGGCCAGCTGGGCCTACGAGAACGACTACGGGCAGGACCAGCACGAGGTCGCGCTGCTGGCGAGCGCCACCGCGGATCTGACCCGCCACCTGGCGCTGCGGCTCTCGCTCACCGGCCGGACCGGCTTCGACGCCAACGGCGGCCAGGGGTCGCTGCCCTGGGGCATGACCGGCTTCCTGACCCTGGTCGGGACCTACTAGCCGGCGCCGGCGAGGGGGCCCCGGGCGCCGGCTCACCGGCCGCCGCCCGGGCCGAGGGCCTACGGGTGCACCCAGTGCACGCACCCGCAGACGTACTGGTCCTTGGCGCTCGGGCATTGCTGCTGGAACGTGGCCTGGAACTCGGTCAGGGCGTCGCTCGTGTCGCGCGTGAGCTTCTTCACGCTGAAGCCGCCCACCGGCGACGAGCACGTGAGGACGTCGGTCGAGAGGAAGGGGGGCTGCCCGCTCCCTGCGTCGGAGTAGCTCTTCACGGTGAGGTCCGCGTCGCCGATGAAGACCAGGTAGCCCGGGTCGTAGCTGAAGGTGACGTTGGTGAGGGTGTCCGTGTAGAGCGTGTCGTCGGTGTTGCTGAAGATGTTCTCCCCTCCGCTGCCGTCCGCG
>DATKAL010000489.1:0-6339 GCA_035498135.1 Anaeromyxobacter sp. | reverse complement strand
GATCGTCAGCACCTCGAGCACCTGGTCGACGAGCAGCCCCATGGTGAGCAGCCGGCCGTCGACGGTGCACTGGACCACGATGATGACGGTCTGGTCCGTGGTCTCGCAGCGCTCCATGCCGAACTTGAGCCGCAGGTCGATGACCGGGATGACCTTGCCGCGCAGGTTGATGACCCCGCGCACGAACTCCCGGGTGCGGGGGACGCGGGTGATCTCCAGGAGGCCGATGATCTCCCGGACCTTCAGGATCTCGAGTCCGTACTCCTCCCGGGCGAGCTGGAAGGTCATGTACTTGCCGGCGAGCCGGCGGCCGATCTCGGCGGCCTGGGCGCGGGCGGCGTTTTCGGCGGCGTTCTGGGGTTCCAAGGTCGTCCTCCGCTCCGGCGGCGCCGGGACAGGCGTGTCCGGGACGGGGAGGAGCACTGGATGTGCCAGGCCCGGGGCCGGGCGAAGGTGGGGGCGCGATCCGGACCGAGGGCCGAACTCGGCGGTACGACGCGGGAATTTCGGCTGGCCGGGCGGCGGCATTCCGGGGCGCGGCGCCCGGCCCGAGAGTCGAGCCTGACCCGGGTCGAGCGCGACATGCCTGGTTGGTCACCGCGCCCGGCAGGGCGGGGCTGCTCGATGACCGGGCGCGGCTCGAGCACAGCGCGGCGAGGCCGTCCCCGCGGGACCGGCGCGCCGGCGAGGCCGAGCAAGGGATCACGGCGTCCCGGTGCCCAGGAGATCGTCGCGGGGGTCGAGCTCGACCACCAGCTCCACCCGGCGGTTCCGCTCCCGCGCCTCGGGGGTCCCGTCGGAGGAGAGCGGGTGGGCCGAGCCCAACCCGACCGCGGCCAGCTTCTCCGCGTGCGCGCCGTGCGCCTGCTCGAGGTAGGTGACCACGGTGGCGGCGCGGGCGGCCGACAGCTCCCAGTTGTTCCGCCAGCGGTCGTTGCCGAGGGGGGTCTCGTCGGTGTGCCCCTCCGCGCGCAGCATCCGGTCGAGGGGGACGAGCTCGTCCGCGATCGCGTCGAGCACCGCCAGGACCTGCGGGCGGAGGGCCGCCTGCCCGGGGTCGAAGAAGTCGGTGGCCGCCAGGCGGACGGTCAGCTTGCGCCCCTCCACCAGGACCGTGACCACCGAGGTCTGGGGCCGCTCCAGGACGAACGGGCGGACGCGCTTCTCGATCCGCTTGCGGAGCATCTCGATGGCCTTGTGCTCCTGCTGCTGCGGCAGGGTCCCGGTCTTGAGGGCCGGGCCGCCGCCCTCGGAGGGTGGGCCGTCGAAGATGGGGAGGGCGCCGGTGCCGCCGGTGCCGGCGTAGTGCATCGCCCAGCGGATCGACTCGGCCGCCTGGACCAGCCGCTTGTTGTCCACGCGGGAGACCGAGTACATCACCACGAAGAAGGCGAAGAGGAGGGTGATGAAGTCGGCGTACGAGACCAGCCACCGCTCGTGGTTCTCGTGCTCCTCCTCGTGCTTCTTGCGCGCCACCTCGAGTCCTCCCGCGCCGCGCTAGGCGGCCTTCTTCTCGGCCTCGCCCGGGGCGGCCTCCTCGCCGGTCCAGGCCCGCAGCTTCTCCTCGAGGACGCGCGGGTTGATCCCCTCCTGGATGGAGAGGACGCCCTCGGCGATCAGGGTCTTGCGCTCCTTCTCCAAGGCCAGCTTCCGCTTGATCTTGTTGGCCCAGGGGAGGAACAGGATGTTCGCCGACCCGACGCCGTACACGGTGGCCACGAAGGCGACCGCGATCCCGCCGCCCAGCTTGGAGGGGTCGTTCAGGTTCTCCATCACGTGGATGAGGCCGAGGACGGCGCCGAGGATGCCGATGGTGGGGGAGAAGCCGCCCGCCGACTCCCACACCTTGGCGCCCACCACCTGCTCGTCGAAGTCGGCGTCGATGGCCGCCTCCAGGGTGGAGCGGGTGACGGCCGCGTCCACGCCGTCCACCACGAACTGGAGGGCCCGGCGGAGGAACGGGTCGTCGACCTCACCCAGCCTCCCCTCCAGGGCGAGGACGCCGTCGCGCCGCGCCACCCCGGCGTACTCCACGATCCGCTTGGAGAGGCCCGAGAGGTCGATCTTGGGGTCGGAGAAGGCGAGCTTGAGGAGCTTGAAGCCGCGGAGGAAGTCCTTCTTCGGGTAGGCGACCATCACGGCGCCCAGGGTGCCGCCGAAGACGATCAGCGCCGCGGTCGCCTGGAGGATGGAGCCGACGTGGCCGCCCTCCAGCAGCTGCCCGAGGAGGATGAGCCCGAAGGCGGCGACGATCCCGCCGACTGTGGTGATGTCCATGGTGTCAGTCCTCGGGCCCGGGGCGGGGCAGGGCCACCACCGTGGCGAGCCGCTCGGGGCCGGCGGCGATGCGGCGGCGGAAGGCGACCACGCGGTCGACCACCTCGTCGGGCGGCTCCTTGACCATCAGGTGGAGCCCGCCGGAGAGGAGGAGGACGGTGTCGGGGGTCGCCTCGACGGTCAGGATCTGGTCGGCGTTGACCAGCAGGTCCTTCCCGTCGAGGCGCGTGAGCCGGATCATGGGTCCTCCACCCACCCTGCCCATCGGCACGCCCCGCCGGGTCCTTAAGCGGGGCGCGCCGCGGGGGTCAGCGCTTCATCTGGATCAGCTCGGAGAGGAGCTGGTCGGCGGTGGTGATCGACTTCGAGTTGGCCTCGAAGGCGCGCTGGGCGGCGATGAGCTGCACGAACTGGTCGGCCAGGTCGACGTTGGACTGCTCCAGCGAGCCGGAGATCACCGACGCCCGGCCGCCCGCGCCCGGCGCGCCCACCACGGGCTGGCCGGAGGCCTCGCTCTGCTGCATCAGGTTCCCGCCCACGTTCTCCAGCCGGTCGGGGGCGGAGAAGCCCGCCACCGCCACCTGGCCCAGGGTGCGCGTCTGCCCGTTGGTGAAGATGCCGGAGATGAGCCCCTGGGTGTCGATCTTGATCGAGGCGAGCTGGCCGGAGCCGAACCCGTCCTGGCCGATGTAGGTCGAGGCGGAGGCGGCGGCGAACTGGGTCACGCCGGCGAGGCCGGTGCCGGCCGGGACGCCGCCGGTCGGATCGCCGAAGTTGAAGGCGAGCGCCTGCGGGGCGACGGCGCCCAGGGGGTTGAAGACCGGGCCGCCCGCGGTCGGGACGCTGGTGGCGAGCCTGCCCTGCCCGTCGAAGGTCAGGTCGCCGGAGGCGATCTCGGTGAGCTGGCCGGCCACGCCGCCCTGGAGCCCGCCGCCGTCGGTCATGGCGTGCCAGTCCCAGGTGCCGGCGGCCGACTTGTGGAAGAAGACCTGCGTCTGGTGCGCCGCGCCCAGCGTGTCGTAGATCGTCATGCTGGTCGAGAAGTTGGAGGTGGTCTGCGGGTTCGCCGGATCGAAGGCGGCCGCGACCACCGGGGCGTCGGCCTGGATGTTGGCCTTGACGGTGATGTTGGCGGTGGCCTGGGGCTGGGCAGAGGCGGTGCCCACCAGCAGGTCGCCCGGCATCCCCGAGACCACCCCGGCGGCGTTCGCCGGGAAGCCCTGGACCCGCAGGTCCTGCTGGTTCACCAGGTAGCCGCTCGAGTCGATCGTGAACTGGCCGGCCCGCGAGTAGAAGTTCGCGGTCTGGCCGTTGTAGTTGCCGTTCACGATGAAGAAGCCGTTGCCCTGGAGCGCCAGGTCGGTGGCGATGCCGGTCGAGTTGAGGGCGCCCTGGGTGAGGATCTTCTGGACCGACTGGAGGCTCGAGCCGAGGCCGATCTCGCCCGTGCCGCCGATGACGGTCTGCGTCAGAGCGTCCTGGAAGTCGGCGCGGCCGCCCTTGAAGCCGACGGTGTTGGCGTTGGCGATGTTGTCGCCGACGACGGAGAGCTCGAGGGAGGCGGCCTCGAGGCCGGTGGTGCCGGAGGAGAGTGCGGTGAGGAGCGACATGGGATCTTCCTTTCTTTCGGTGGGGGCTAGGGGCTGGCGGAGTCGATCTCG
The DNA here is from genome assembly GCA_035498135.1 of Anaeromyxobacter sp. Lineage (GTDB taxonomy): Bacteria > Myxococcota > Myxococcia > Myxococcales > Anaeromyxobacteraceae > Anaeromyxobacter. The sequence continues at coordinate 2,401 of DATKAL010000489.1, read as the reverse complement.
AGGATGTCGGAGAGCTGCAGGTGCTGGCCGGCCACGACCAGCTCGGGCGTCTGGCCGTCCAGGGTGACGCCGGTGACGGTGGCCCGGATCTGGGCCTGGGCCGAGACGGGGGTCCCGTCCTTGCGGGTGCCGGCGACCGTGAGGAAGTAGTTGCCGGAGGGGAGGGGCTGCCCGTTGTCGTCGAGGCCGTCCCAGGTGACGGAGAAGGTGCCGGCGTCGCGCGCGCCGAGCGGCAGGGAGCGCACCACGCGGCCGGTGGAGTCGGCCAGGACCGCCGAGGTGGAGTCGTCGGCGACGTCCAGGGCCACCTGGAAGGCGGAGGTGGACCCCTGCACCAGGCCGACCTTGCTGGCGTTGAAGAGGACCTGCTTCCCCACCAGCGAGGTGGCGTTGAGCTCCGTCGAGGAGGACTGGCCGGTCACGAGCGAGTCGAGCTTGGTCCCCAGGTTCTGGAGCTGCTCGAGCGAGGAGAACTGGGCGAGCTGGGCGATCCACTCCTTGTCGTCGGTGGGGTTGAGCGGGTCCTGGTTCTGGAGCTGGGTGGTGAGCAGCTTCAGGAACGCGTCCTTGCCCAGGTCGTTCGAGGCGGTCGAGGTCGTCGAGGTGGTGAGGCCGTCGCTCACCTGGGGGAGGCTCGAGAGGCTGGAGATGACGGTGTCCATGGCGGCTCCTTAGGCGGTGATGTCGAGGCCGGCGCGCGCCGGCCGGCGGCGCGGGGCCGGGGCCGGGGTGGGGGCGGAGGGGGAGGGTCGGTCCTCGGGCTCGGGGCGGTCGCGGTGGCCACCCGAGCCGCCGGCGCCCGGCTGGGCGCCGGCGTCGCCCTGGTGGGCGGGGGCCGGCGCGGAGGTGGGGGTGCGCTCGGAGATCTCGAGCCGGGCGAGGCCGATCCCCTCCGCCGCCAGGGCCCGTGCGAGCTCGGGGGCGCGAGCCTGGACCGGCGCGGCCGCTCCGGCCTCGGTCTCGACGCGGACCTGGGCGGAACCATCCCGGACCCGGACGTGGAGGGAGAGCTCGCCGAGCGCGTCGGAGGAGACGCGGAGGTGCGCCGCGGAGCGGAGGACGGCCCCCGAAACGGCCGGATCGCCGGCCTCGGGCGGAGGGGCGAGCCGGGCCGCACCGGCCTCGGGGGCGGCGACGTGGGGGCGCGCGGGCTGGACGACCGCCGCCGCGGGGTGGCCGGCCGCGGGCACGGGAGCAGCCGGGGAGCGGGGAACCCCCGGGTCGGCCGGCACGCCCTGGCTGGCCTGGACGGCCGGCCGGGCGGGACGCTCGGGGGCATCGGGGCGTGCGGGGGGCGCGGGCTGGGCGGTCGGGGCGCTGGTCGTCGAGGCCCGGAGCGAGGGCGCGCCGTCGTCGGCCGCGCGATCGGCTCCGGGGAAGGCCGGGGCGGCGCCGGTCGCCGGCGTGGGCTTGCGGTCGACCGCCGAGGAGGAGGCACGCGTGGAGAGGTGGGCCTGGCCAGCGAGCGGACCGCTCCCGACGGGCTCCGAGGCGGGGACCGAAAGCGCGCCGCGCAGCGTCGCGGGGGCCTGCGGGGCTCGCGCGGGAGCGGCCGCCGGGGCGGTCGGGCCGGCGGGGAGGGCGCCGCTCACGGCCTGGATCACGGCTGCGACCGGGGCGGTCGCCGCGGGCCCGGCGGCGGTGAGGGTCGCCGCGGGCTCCTGGGCGCGCGGGCTCGTCTCCGGCTCGGGCAGGGCGGACGCCGGCGTGGCCTCGGGCCGGGCACGCTGGGGGGCCGGGCCGGTGGAGGTCCGCGGCGCGGGCGCCTGGGCGAGCTCGGGGAGCCGAGCGCCATCGCGTCCCGGGGCGAGGGCGGACGCCTCGGGTGCGTTCGAGGTCGCCAGCTGCTTCGCGAGCTGCTGCGCGCGCTCCCCCCGGGAGGTGGCCTGGCTGGGCGCGCTGGCCGGGGGCCGAGGCGCGGAAGCGGTCGGCGCGGGGATGGGGGTCGCGGTCGGCGCGGGGATGAGGGTCGCGGTCGGCGCGGGGAGGGTCGGCGCCCGCGCCTCGAGCGCCCGGCGCGGGGCGGGGCGCCCCGCGGTGGGGGCGGGCGAGGCCACGGCCGCGCGCTCGGCGGCAGCGGGTGCGTGGCGATCCGGGGCGGCCGGGGAGCTCGGCTTCGCAGCCGACGGGACGACGTCGCCCGCGGCCGCGCTCGTCTGCCGGGGCGCGCTGGCGCTCGGGGGAGAGGCAAGGGCGGGGGCGGTCGGCGCCGCGGAGCCCGGGACGGCCGCGGGGGCCGAGCCGGCGGGGCGAGCGCCCGGCGTCCGCCGCTCCTCGCGGGGGGCCGAGCGTGCGGGTGCGGAGGCGGGGGCCGACGCGGGCGCCGAAGCCTCGGGCGGGCTGGCGGGCGCACGCGCCGCGGGAGCGTTCGCCAGGAGGCTCGCGGATGGCGGAGCGCCGG
>DATKAL010000488.1:0-4352 GCA_035498135.1 Anaeromyxobacter sp. | reverse complement strand
ACTTCGCCCAGTACCAGCCGAAGGAGCTCGAGGTCCTGAAGGAGCTGCTCCTCGCGCCGCCCCGGGGCGCCTTCGCCTACGAGGCCGGGCGGCCGGTGCTGCCCGAGCGCCACCCGGCCGCGCCGCTCGACGCCATCCGCTGGAAGCAGCCGCTCCCCCCTCCGAGGTGACCGTGGACCGCGACCCCCAGCCCCCCCCCGCCCCCGGCGGCCGCCCGCCGGCGGTGAGCGTGGTCATCCCCTGCTACCGCCAGGCCGAGTACCTCCCGTTCGCCGTCTCCAGCGTGGCGCTCCAGACCTTCAGGGACTGGGAGATCGTGGTGGTGGACGACGGGAGCCCGGACGACACCGCCGCGGTGACCCGGCAGCTGATCAAGAAGCTGGCGGGCCGGCGCATCCGCCTGCTCCGCCAGCCCAACCGCGGCCTGGCGGAGGCCCGCAACGCCGGCATCCGCGCCTCCCGCGGGCGGTACGTCCTCCCCCTCGACGCCGACGACGGGATCGACCGGGAGTTCCTCGCCAAGACGGTCGCGGTGCTGGAGCGCGAGCCCGGGATCTCCATCGTCGCCACGGACCTGGCGAAATTCGGCGCCGCCGAGGGGGTGATCCCGGCCAACCCCGAGGCGCCCCTCCCCGTGCTCCTGGTCGGCAACCAGCAGGCCTACTGCTCCCTCTACCGGCGCGAGGTCTTCGAGGCGGTGGGCGGTTACGCGCCCGACATGCCGGTGGCCGGCTACGAGGACTGGAACTTCTGGATCTCCGCCGCCGAGCGCGGCTTCCGCGCCCGGCGGGTCCCGGAGCCGCTCCTGCTCTACCGGGTGAAGTCGCAGAGCATGATCACGACCGCGAACCGGCACGACCGCCAGCTGCGCGCCTGGATCGCCCTCCGCCACCCGGCGCTCTTCTCCGAGGCCCAGCGGGCGGCCGCCGCGGAGGTCCTGCAGGGGAGCCAGGCGGCCGAGGCGGACGCCGGGCAGGCCTCCGCGCCCGCCGCCCCCGCGGCGCCGGCCGCGCCCTCGCCGTACGACGAGGCGTTCTACGGGGCCACCGCCGACGGCTCCCGCCGCGCCGCGGCCCGGATCGTGCCCCTGGTGCGCGAGTGGGTGGGGGCCGCCTCCGTGCTCGACGTGGGTTGCGGGGTGGGCGCCTTCCTCCGGGCCTTCCAGGAGGCGGGGGCCGCAGAGGTGCTCGGGATCGACGGGGACTACGTGCCCCGCGACCGGCTGCTCGTGGACCCCGCCTGCTTCCGGCCGGTCGACGTGGCCCACCCGTTCGACCTGGGCCGCACCTTCGACCTGGTGGTCTCGCTGGAGGTCGCGGAGCACGTGCCGCCAGAGCGGGCCGACGGGTTCGTCGCCAGCCTCTGCCGGCACGGGCACGTGGTCCTCTTCTCTGCCGCCGTCCCGCAGCAGGGGGGGAACCAGCACGTCAACGAGCGCTGGCCGAGCTACTGGATCGAGCGGTTCCGGGCCCACGGCCACGAGCCCTTCGACGTCGTCCGCCCCGCCCTCTGGGCGGACGACCAGGTCGAGTACTGGTACCGCCAGAACTGCCTCCTCTTCGCCGACCCGACCGGCGTCGAGCGGAACCCGCGGCTCGCCGGGGCGCGCGGCGCGGGCCTCCTGTCCGGGGCGCCCGACGTGGTGCACCCGGCGGCCTTCGCCGCCCGTTCGGGCGAGGCGCAGGAGGCGCTCCAGCTCCTCGCCCGGCTCGGCGCGGAGGGCGGGACCTACGCCTTCCGCCGGGGGGAGCGCGGCCGCCTGAGCATCCAGCGCGTGGGGTGAGGCGGGGGCGGGCGATCCGCCCTACAATGACGCCATGGCGCGCGTCGGCGCGATGGCCTACCTGGCGTGGCGGGCGCTGGTCGCCCACCCCCTGAAGCGGCTCCGGGCGCGCGGCAGCGGCCTGGAGCGGTTCCGGGCGGCCTACGTCTCCGAGGGCCTGGGCCCGACGACCGTCGAGCAGCGGGAGGCCGGCCAGGCCGCCTCGGCCTGCATCGCCTGCGGGCTGTGCGAGACCGGGTGCGAGCTCGCGGAGGCGACCCCCCAGGTGAGGGCGCTCGGCCTCCACGCCGCCTTCCGCCTCTACGCGCGCAACTGGACCTCCCTGCCGCTCGCCGCCGCCGCCCTGGAGGCCTGCGCCGGCTGCGCCGCCCTCTGCTCCACCGGCGTCCCCATCGCCGGCCTGATCGTCTATCTGCGGTCGCGGGCGGGCGAGCCTGCTATCCTCCCCTGAGTGAAGCCCTTCCTGATCGTCAACCCGGCCAGCGCCGCCGGCCGGACCGGGCGCCACTTCGACGCCATCGCGCGGGCGGTGCGGGCCGCCCTGGGCGAGTTCGAGTGCGCCTTCACCAGGGCGCGGGGCGACGGGTGCCGGCTGGCGCGCGAGGCGGTGGGGGCCGGGGGCCGGCTGGTGGTGGCGGTGGGCGGGGACGGGACGGCGAGCGAGGTCATCGACGGGCTCACCGGCGGGCCGCTCCAGGACCCGGCGGTCCAGTTCGGCTTCATCCCCCGCGGCACCGGCGGCGACCTCAAGCGCTCGATCGGCCTGGACGGCGACGTCGAGGGGGCGGCCCGGGCCCTGGCGCGCGGGGAGGTGGCGGTCGTCGACCTCGGCCGGATCGAGCTCGCTGGCCGGGACGGCGGGCGCGTGGTCCGGCACTTCGCGAACGTGGCCGGCTTCGGGGTCTCCGGGGTGGTCTCGGACCTCGTGAACCGCGGCCTCAAGCTCCCGAGCGGCAAGCTCTCCTTCATGCTGGCGAGCGCGCGGGCCCTGCTCGGCTGGGCGGACCAGCCCGTGCGCTGGCGGGCCGACGGCGGGCCCTGGCAGGAGGAGCGCCTCACCGCGCTCTCCGTCTGCAACGGGCGCTGGTTCGGCGGGGGCATGCTGGTGGCCCCGGACGCGCGCATGGACGACGGGGCGTTCGACGTGGTGGTGTGGAAGGAGCTGGGCCTCGGCGACTTCATCACCAAGAAGCGGATGCTCTACGACGGGACCCACGTGCGGCTGCGGAACACCCGCGTCCTGCGCGCCCGGACCGTGGAGGCGGAGCCGCTCGAGGGGGCCGAGGTCCGGATCGACGCGGACGGCGAGGCGCCCGGGAGCCTCCCGGCGCGCTTCACCATCCTCCCGGGGGCGCTCCGCTTCCGCGTCGGCCGTTGAGCGCCCCTGCGCGGGCCGCGCCGCCCGGTTACACCCCGGGGATGGCCAACCTCCAGGTGTACGCGGGCGACGGCTTCGAGGTGACCTACGACCCGGGCACGTGCATCCACGCCGCCGAGTGCGCCCGCGGCCTTCCGGAGGTCTTCGACCCGCAGGCGAGGCCCTGGGTGAGGCCCGAGCGCGCGCCCGCGGAGCGGATCGCCGCGGTGGTGGCCCGCTGTCCGAGCGGGGCGCTCCGGTTCGTGGGGCGCGCCGAGGCGACGCAGAAGGCCTCGCGGACCACGGTGACGCTCCGGCCCGACGGGCCCCTGCTCCTCTCCGGAGACGTCGAGGTCCTCGGCCCGGACGGGACGGTCCTCTTCGCGGGGCCGAAGACGGCGCTGTGCCGCTGCGGCCACTCCGCCCGGAAGCCCTTCTGCGACGGCTCGCACAAGGCGGCCGGCTTCCGCGGCTGATCGCCGCGGCGGCGCTACACCATCCGCTCGTCCACGTAGCACCAGCTCCAGCTCTCGCCCGGCTCGAACGAGCGCATGACCGGGTGCTTCGTCGCGTGGAAGTGCCTCGTCGCGTGCTTGTTCTTCGAGGAGTCGCAGCAGCCGACGTGGCCGCAGGTCCGGCAGAGCCGCAGGTGGACCCAGCGGTCTCCCGAGGCGAGGCATTCCTCGCACCCGTCGGGCGTCCTCGCCGGAGGGTCCTTCGGCGCGGGGACGTGTTGGCAGGGCATCGTTCCTCCTCCCCCTCCGGCGGATCATCTAACGCGGCCGTCCGCGCGCCGCTCCACCCGGCTCAGCGCGGCGCGCCGATCCGGAGCCCGCGGGGCACGAGGAAGCGCTCGGCGAGGTCGAAGACCCCCTGCGCCGCCACGGCGAGCAGGGCCGCCGGGACCGCGCCCTGCAGGACGAGGCCGAAGTCGTCGAGCCGGATGCCGGTGAAGATGGGCTGGCCGTAGCCGCCCGCCCCGATGAGGGCCCCCAGGGTGGCCGTCCCCACGTTGATCACCGCCGACGTCTTCACGCCCGCCAGGACGGAGCGCGAGGCCAGCGGCAGCTCGACGAGGCGCAGGCGCGCCGCCGGCGGCAGCCCGAGCGCCTGGGCCGACTCCCGGAGCTCGGCCGGGATGCTGGCGAGCCCGGCGTGGGTGCTGCGGACGATGGGCAGGAGGCTGTAGAGGAAGAGCGCCGCCAGCGCCGG
>DATKAL010000487.1:0-8772 GCA_035498135.1 Anaeromyxobacter sp. | reverse complement strand
GCGCGCCGTCGACCTCGAAGGTGGCGGTCAACGGCGGGAGGCCCTCGACCACGTCGCGCATCGTGAGCACGTAGGGAAGCGTCGCGTCGGCGCACTCGTCCGGAGCATAGGTGCACACGTGGAAGGCGAGCCCCCCCGGGTACGTTCCGGCCGGCAGCCCGCTCTGCACGTACAGGCAGGCAATGAAGACCACCTTCTCGGCGTCGCCTCCGAGGACGTCCAAGGAAACGCTGGCCGGGGAGAACGCCCCACCGGTGTCCACCACCCTCACGCTCGGGCCACCTTTCGGCAGGCCCGCGCAATTCGGGTAGCACCATCCGTACGAGACGGGGCTCATGTAGGCGAAGGTGCACGCGGGCTGCGAGACCTCGTCGTCGAACACCCCGAAGGCCCACTGCTCCGAGGCGAAGGAGAGCCGCGGCAACGGGGACCGATCGGAGCTCCCTCCGCAGCCTTCCGACGCCAGCGCGAACGCGATGGCAGCGAGAAACGCCCCGACGAACGATCGGCAGCTCATGCGGGCCCCCCGGGCGATGCCCCGTTCCCCTGGGGCTCATCCTAGCAGCCGACAGCCGCGAAGCGGCCGGTTCCCGCTCCGGGCGCCCCCGCGGTACCGACCTCCGTCTGCGTGACCTCCGGAGGCCCGGCCCCGCCTCAGTCCCGCCGCCCCACCGCCACGAGCCGCTGCGCGGCGCGGTCATACGGCCGGACGTCGAAGCCGCCGAAGAGCTCCACCCCCGCGAACCCGGCCTCGGCGAGGAGCCGGGAGAGCTCGGTCCCGGAGTAGAGGCGCTGCCGGGTGACGTGCTCGCTCCGCGCGCCGCCGCGGAGCACCGCCCAGCGGGACTCCTGGAACTCCCAGCCGGCGAGGACGGTCCGGTCCTCGAGGAGGGTGGTGTCGCCGTAGCTCACCCAGGCGCGGGGGTAGAAGGTCGCCCCGGCCAGCTCCTTCCCGAGCACGTCGAGGACGAGCCGCCCGCCGGGGGCGAGCGCTCCCCGGAGCCGGCGCAGCACCGCCAGGTCGTCCTCGAGCCGCGGCAGGTAGCCGAAGGTGGCCTGGAGGCAGACCGCCAGGTCCACCGGCCCCTCGAGCTCGAAGGTCCGCATGTCCGAGAGGAGCCAGGAGACGTCGACGCGCTCGGCCCGGGCCCGCGCCTGGGCCGCGAAGAGCAGGGCCGCGGTCCGGTCCAGCCCGATCACCCGGTGCCCGCGGCGGGCCAGGGCGACCGCGTGGACCCCGGCCCCGCAGCCCACGTCGAGGACCCGCTCCCGGCCGGAGAGGCCGAGCAGCCCGCTCAGGGCCCGGACGTCGTCCTCCGCCACCCGGGCGCGGGCGGGGGCGTCCAGGGCGGGCAGCATCGCCTCCCAGAGCGCGTCCGACTCGAACCAGCGCGGGTCCGCCATGGCGGCCTCCCAAAGAGAAGGGCCCGGCCGCTCGGGAGCGACCGGGCCCGGGACCTTCACGCCTCCGCCGCTACGAGGTGTGGCAGGCGAGGCACATCTTGTTCTTGATCTTGTCCTCGCCCTTGTGCGCGCTGATGAACGAGGCGGGGTGCGGGCCGTTCGGGCTCCCGGCGGCGGTGCCCGGGATGGCGGTCGCGTGGCAGGTCACGCAGAGCGACTTGGCGCCCTGGTCGTGGCAGCCCGCGCAGGAGCTGATGTCGCGCCGCGCCGCCTGGCCGTGCGTCTGGAAGAACGACGACGGGTGCGGGTTGCGGGCCGAGGCGCCGAGCGAGGCGGACACGCCGTTCTGGATGTGGCAGGAGTCGCAGAAGGGCGACCCGTGGCAGCGCGTGCAGCTCGCCGGCGAGGACTGGGCCTCGATCACGTGCCGGGAGACGTAGTCGCCGCGGTGGATGAACGAGCGCTGCACCTCCTCGGGGAAGATGACCGAGGGACGCGCCGCGGCCGTCTGGGCCGAGTGGCAGGGCGCGCAGTACGTCTGGTCATGGCACTGGGCGCAGCTCTCGGCGGTGGGCTTGGCGAACTGCCCGTGGAGCCGCAGCCAGTCGCCGCCGTGGGCGTAGTTGGTCTCCGGCTTGTAGCCCTTGAGGTCCCGGTGGCAAGGCGTGCAGCGGGCCTCGGCGTAGTCGGCCTGGTGCTTGTGGCAGGCGGTGCAGGCTGCCATCGGCGGGACGGGCGCCTGCGCGTCGTTCTTGTCCACGAGCTTCTTGTGGCAAGCCTGGCAGTCGTTCTTCACCAGGGGGAGGTGCTTGGAGTGGTCGAAGGTGAACCGGAACGGCACCGTCCGGGTGGGGACGGTGATCTTCGGGTCGTCCGAGTGGCAGCCGTTGCAGTCCGCGTTCTTGGAGGGGTTCTTCGGCAGGGCCACGTGCCGGGCGGAGATGTCGAGCTTGGTCCCCTTGTCGATGCCGACGTGGCACTTGAGGCAGGGGACCTCACCGTCGAGGTGCGGCCGGTGGGGGAAGACGTAGGCCGGGTCGCGAGAGGCCTCGGCGCCGACCGGCTTCATGCCGCAGCCGGCCGCGAGGAGGACCGCGCCCAGGAGGAGGAGCCGGTTCACTAGCGCACCTCCTTGGTGCTGTAGGTCTGGTTGTACACGAGCTTCGCCATGATCGAGAAAGTCTGCTCGAAGTAAGGAGTGACGCCGGCCCCGCCGGAGATCACCGCGGCGAAGCCGCGAGCGAGGTCGTAACCGGCCGTGAGGGTGCCGGTCAGGTCGTACGTCTGGCCGTTCACCTTCTCGCGGTAGAAGTGGGTGAGGACGTCGGCGGCCGCGAAGAACTTGCCGAACGTCCGCTTGCCGAAGAGCCGGCCCCCGAAGTAGCCGTTGTCGTACGCCTCGACCACGTCGAGCTCGGCGCCGGCCTGGGTGGTCGCCTTGGTCCAGATGAGGCGGGCGGCCCCGTCGCCTCCATAATAGAACGACTTCCCGTAGACCGCGCCCGGCTCGACGATCATGTGGTAGTCGGCGCCGCCGGTCAGGCCGCGGGAGAACTCGTACTCGACCCCGCCGCCGACCTCCTTGCGGGTCGAGGCGGAGAAGACCGAGAGGATCGAGTTGCGGGCGAGGAGGAGCCCCGGCTCGACGAAGCGGAAGTCGGCGGTGAGGCGGAGCTTGCGCAGGGCGGCCCAGGTGGCGGCCACCGTGCCCTCGGAGATCCGCTGGTCGTAGATGCTGTAGGCGCCGAAGCCGGAGAGGGTCAGGTTCTCGAGGAGCAGGATCCGGGCGTCCGCGCCGGCCTCCTGGCGGACCGGGTCCTTCGTGCCGTTCTGCACCATGTTGGCGGAGACGCCGAGGTCGAAGCCGCGGCCCGGGAAGCCGGGCAGCACGAACGACCAGCCGACGCGCCCGCCGTAGGCGAGGTCGCCGCCGGTGGGGTTCCAGCTCACCTCGGTGCCGCGCGACTGGAAGCGCTGGCTGACCGGGGCGCCGGCGTAGCCCGAGACCTTGAGCCCGGCGCCGAGGTAGGCGATCGCCTCGCCGCCGTCGATCTGGAGCATCCGGCCGACGCCGGTCATGACCGCCTCGCGGCCCAGGCGCAGCTGGAGGTGGCGGGCGAACACCTGGCCCTGCACGTAGGCCGTGCCGAGGTCGCCGGTGCCCGCCTGGCTGGTGCCGTTGTCCCAGCGGTGGTCGCTGGTGAGATCCCAGGACCCCCACCCGGAGACGACCAGGCGGAGGTCGTCGGCGAAGGAGCTCTTCACGTCGCGCGCGGTGATGGTGACGATCTCGTAGGCCGGGACGACCGTCACGGTGTCGAGCTTCTGCCCGGCGGCGCCGCCGCGGGTCTGCTGCTCGGCGTTGACCATGGTGGTCGAGGTGACCTCGACCGTGTCGGCCCGCGCGACCGCCCCGGCGACGAGGAGGGCGGCGGCGAGAAGGGGTGTCTGTCTCATCAGGGGCTCACCTCTAGGGTGGTGACGCTACGGCCAGACGCTCGCCGCGGACGGCTCCGGCGGGCACGGTGCGCGGGACGATCGCACAGCCGTCCTCCCCCAATCTTGACATGAATCAAGCCGAAACTGGAAAGTGCCGTATCCTACCCGGAGTTTTTACCGTGAGGTCAGGTTCTTCCGCACACCATGGTGCGCTCCGCCGCGCATTCGCGGCAGTTCGGGCGGGCGGGGCAACCCCCCCCGCCTAGAATCCACCGATGCCAAGAACCCTGGCCCTCCTCGCCCTGGCCCTGTCGGCGTGTGCGGGCCCCCGCGCGACCGGGCGGAGCCCCGCCCTGGTCGGAAAGCCCGCCGCCCTGTCCGCCCGCGATCTGTCCGGCAGGGAGGTGACGATCGGCCCGGGCGATGGGACGGTGCGGGTGATCGACTTCTGGGCGACCTGGTGCGAGCCCTGCCGGGACCTCCTGCCGCTGCTCGACCGCTTCGCCCGGGACTACGGCGACCAGGGGCTGTCCGTGTACGGGGTCTCCTTCGACGAGGACCGCGCCCAGGTGGACGAGTTCCTCCGCGACGTCCCGATCGGCTTCACCGTCCTCTGGGACAAGGGCGGGGCGAGGCTCGCCGAGCGGCTCGACATCCAGCGCCTCCCCACCACGCTCCTCGTCGATCGCAAGGGGATCGTGCGGGAGGTCCACCTCGGCTACCGCCCCGAGGAGGCGGGGGCGCTCGAGGCGGAGGTGCGGAAGCTGCTGGCGGAGCGATAGCGCCGGCTCTCCGGATCCATGGGGCCTTCCCGCGGGAGCGTCGACGCCGAAGTGGATTCCGGCGAGAACCCGGTCAATCGAGAAGTGCGCTCTCCGCTAGCCCGGCTGGTCCCGGAGCCGCTGCCGCTCCAGGGCCTGCGCCACGAGCTGCGCCACGGTGAGGACGAACCGCTTCTCGTCCGGGTCGAGCTCGCGCGGGTGCGGGAACCCGAGGCCGAGCGCTCCCACCGTCCGGCCGTCGGCCCGCAGCGGCACGGCCGCCCAGGCCCGCTCCCCGAGCCGCTGGGCGAGGGGGAGGGCGTTCGGGTGGCTCTGCTCCAGGGCCTGGGGACCTGGGACCCAGAGGGCGGTCTGGATCCGGAAGGCCTCCGCCGCCAGGGCCGGGTGATCGCTCCGGAGCTGGCGCAGCTCCAGGGCCAGGTCGTCCGGCCAGCCGTGGGCGTGGAGCAGCTCGAGCCGCTCGCCCGAGGGGGCGGCCCGGAGCACCGTGGCGGTGGAGGGCTCGAGGACGGAGAGGCCGTTCTCCACCACCACGCGGGCGATCGCCTGGGGGGAGAGGATCGAGGCCAGGCTGGCGGAGACGGACTCGAGCCGCCGCAGGCGGAGCAGGGCCCGCTCCGCGGTCAGCCGGGCGTGGTGCTCCCGGTCGGCCTGCTCCAGGGCGGCGGCGCGCCCCGCCTTCTCCAACTGGAACCAGCGGGCGTTGTCGAGCGCCAGGGCGGCCGGCTCGGCCAGCGCCTCGGCGAAGACCAGGTCGTCCTCACCCAGGCCGGGCAGCATGGTGGAGCGGATCAGCGTCACCGCCCCGATGGCCCGGTCGCGGGCCACGAGCGGCACCGCCAGGAGCGAGTTGGGGTGGATGGCGCGGAGGATCTGGAGGTGGCGCTCGTCGTGGGTGGCCCACTCCAGGATCTCCTTGGAGACCTCGCGGAAGAGCCGGGGGGCGCGGTCGCGGATCGCCTGGGCGCTGGGGGTGGCCCAGCCCGGGCCGAAGGAGAGGGCGCGCAGGTCGGCCGCCACCGCCGCCTTGGCCGGGTCGGCGTGGGCGATCTCGACCCGGCGCGGGATGCCGTCGCCGTCGATCAGGTCCACGAAGCACCAGTCGGCCAGGCGCGGCACCACCGCCGACACCAGGGTGCGCAGCGTGTGGCGGAAGTCCAGGCCCGTCTGGAGGAAGGCGCGCTCGATGGGGATCCGGCGCTCGCGCCGGTCCTCGGCCAGCGCCCGGGCGGCGCGCTCCGCCTGGCTGAGGTGGGCGAGGTCGGCGGGGGAGGAGCGGGTCAGGTCGCCGACGTCGGGGACCGTGATCGCGCCGCCCGCCTGGCTCGCGCCGCCGGGCGCGGGCGCGTGGGACCTGGGCTGCCGCATGTGCGCTCCGTTCTCGTCGAGGGGGCCGCCCCGGGCTCCGGGCGCGCTCCCCGCCGCAGGGTCGGGGTCGCGAACGCGGCCGAGCAAGCATCGCGCCCGGGCCGGCGCGGGTCAAGCCGGGCCGGCGGCGACCGGGCCGGCCGGCGCGGCGGCCCGGGGCGCGAGCGCGAAGCGCACCCGCTCCCGCTCGCGCTCCACCTCGCCCGGCTCGGAGGGCGACTCGCGGAGCCAGTAGGCCATCTCGTCCGCCTCCCAGAGGTAGGGCTCGCCGTTCATGCGCACCCGCCCCTCGGCGATCGCCAGGGTGGCCTCGAGGAGCGGGACGTCGGCGAGGTCGCGGAGCAGCGCCTCGAAGCGCCCCTGCCGCTCCGGGTCGATGAAGGTGAAGGCGTGCCGGGCGGCGTAGGCGTTGTGGTAGTGGGCGGGCCGGAAGACCACTCCCCCGAGCCCGAGCCGCACCGCCATTCGCGCCAGCATCGTCCCGGTCTCGCGCGCCAGCCCGAGCCCGGGGACCTCCTGGCCGGGCAGGCGCGGGCGCCGCTCGCTGAACAGCGCCCGCGGGTTCCGCAGCGAGAGCCAGTGGACGTACAGCACCTCCACGCCGAGCACCCGCCGCTTCTCCAGGATCGCCTCCACCAGGAGGTGGCCCTCGCCCTCGGACTCGCCGAAGAGGCGGACCCGCTCCCCCATCCCGGTGGAGTCGAAGGAGGCCCGGAACTGCCGGTACCCCATCCGCTCGAGCTGCTCGAAGATGCCGTAGCGGTAGAGGGCGTGCTCCATCCCGGTGGCGGTGTAGAAGCCGAGGAGGAGCCGCTGCCGCTGCGGCCGCAGCCCGAGGGCCTCCTCCACGTCCTCGGCGGTGAGCTCGCCGGTGTCGCCCAGGTCGATGGGGGAGAGCTGGCGGGAGACCACCGCGAAGCGGGCCTGGAGCGGATCGTAGTCCTCGGGGATGGGCTCGAGCGAGCCGGCCGCCAGGGCCATGCCGGTGCCCGCCAGGACCCGCCAGGCGTGGCGGCTGTAGCCGCCGCCGGGCAGCCACACCGAGGCCACGCCCTCGAGCTCGGTGGCCACCGCCAGGTCCCGCTCCCGCGCCCCCTGGAGGGTGAGCCCGAGCTTGCCCAGCCGGTCGCCGCCCAGGACGTCGCCCCCCGAGATCACGAAGGCGAGGTCGGGGCGCGGCATCCGCCCGAGCAGGGCGCCGAGCGCCTCGAGGTAGGGCTCGTCCTCCGTCCCCTCGGGGAGGAGCACCTCCTCCACGTCGGGGAGCGGTCCCCAGTCCGAGGCGGAGAGCGAGCCGATCCAGCGGCGCTCGTCCCCCGCCAGGCACGCGGCGATCCCGTCCGGCGGGTGCGCGTCCAGGTCGAGGACCGCGATCCGTCCCCGGAACCCGTCCGCCCGGAGGGCCGCCACCGCCACCGCCACGTCGTTCACCGGGCAGAACCCCCCCGCCGAGCCCGGCCCGGCGTGGTGGAAGCCGCCGAGGAGGCTCAGGGCCGGGGCCCGGGTCCGCAGGCTCTCCCGCGCCGCCGCCAGGGTGGCGCCGCAGGCCAGGCGGATGGTGGTCATCACCTCGTCGACGGGCACGTCGGACGGGTCGACCGCGAAGACATGGGCGAGCGTCTCCGGCCGCCCCAGCGACTCGAGCAGGTCCGCCGAGTGGACCCGGGCCAGGCTCTCGTAGGAGATGCGGCGGGGGGCGCGGATCGCGGTCCGCGGCACGGTGCCGGACTCGCGTAGCCACCAGACGGCGTGGTCCGCCCGCCGCGGCTCCATCCCGGCCGCCGCCTCGAGGCCCGAGAGCGGGAGCCGGAAGCGGGGGTCGTACCAGACGGTGATGTCCCGGCGGTGGAGCCAGGAGCGGACCCGGTAGAGCAGCCTCCGCGGGAACATCGCCGCGGCGCTACCGCGGCGGGGCGAAGGGCGGCTCGCCCGAGCCGGCCTTCGGAAGGTCCTTCTCCAGGGGCCTCGATCGGCGCGAGATCGTCCACCACCAGCCCGCCGCGGTCTCCAGCGCGATCCAGGCGATCGACAGCCAGAGCGCGTTCCGGGTGGCGTCGTAGCCGGCCTTCCACTTCTCCTGCGCCGCCCCGAAGTCCGAGGGGAGCCCGATCAGCACCGGCGTGGCGCTGATCGCGTAGTAGAGGATGAACACCAGGAACGCGGTCCGCAGCACCAGGATGACCTTGTTCATCATGGGCGCGAGTGTAGCGCAGGCCCGCTCGCCGGGCCCCTGTCCGGCGCCGGGCCCGGCGGGGGCGGGGGTTCCGCTGTATCCTCCGGGTGAGCGGAGGTGACCGTGGCCGAGGTGAAGGAGCTCCTGGAAGGCTGCATCGCGGCGGCGCGCCGCGGGGGCGAGGTGCTGCGCGAGCGCTGGGGCCAGGCCCGGACCATCGAGCTCAAGGGGGGGATCGACCTGGTCACCGACGCCGACCGGGCCTCCGAGGCGGCGGTGCTCGGGCTCCTGCGGGACCGCTTCCCCGGGGCGGGGATCCTGGCGGAGGAGTCGGGTGCGAGCGGGGGGGCGGCCGGCGGCCTGCGCTTCGTGGTCGACCCGCTCGATGGGACCACCAACTACGCCCACGGCCTCCCGCACTTCGCGGTCAACGTCGGGGCGGCCGACGCCGCCGGCCTGGTGGCCGCCGCCACCTACGACCCGCTGCGGGACGAGCTCTTCAGCGCCGCCCGGGGCCGGGGGGCGCACCTGGGGGCGGCGCGTCTGCGCTGCTCGGGCCGGGCCGACCTGGTGGGCGCCCTGCTGGTGACCGGGTTCCCCTACGAC
>DATKAL010000486.1:0-4297 GCA_035498135.1 Anaeromyxobacter sp. | reverse complement strand
CACGCGGATCATCGGGATCGACCTCGGGACGACCAACTCCTGCGCCGCGGTGGTCCAGGGCGGCAAAGCCCAGGTGCTGTCGTCGCGCCAGGGCTACCGGACGCTGCCCTCGATCGTCGCCTACGACGCGAGCGGCCGGCTCCTGGTCGGCCACGCCGCCAAGGCGCAGATGATCGTGAACCCGCGCCACACCGTCTACGGCTCCAAGCGGCTGGTGGGCCGGCCGTTCGCCTCCCCCACGGTGCAGGCCTGCCGGGACCGCTTCCACTACGAGATCGTGGAGGGGCCGGGCGGCGCGGCCGCGGTCCGCTTCGCCGGGCGGGACTTCTCCCTGCAGCAGGTGGCCGCCCTGATCCTGACCGAGATGCGGGAGATGGCCTCCCAGGCGCTGGGCGTGCCGGTGGAGCGGGCGGTGGTGACGGTGCCCGCCTACTACAACGACCACCAGCGGAACGCGGTCCGCGAGGCGGGGACCCTGGCCGGGCTGGCCATCGAGCGGATCGTGAACGAGCCGACCGCCGCCGCCCTCGCCTTCGGCTACGGGAAGGGGCTCGACCAGCGGGTCCTGGTCTACGACCTGGGGGGCGGGACCTTCGACGCCTCGGTCCTCGAGATCCAGGCCGACGTGTACGAGGTGGTCTCGACCGGCGGCGACACCTTCCTCGGCGGGGTGGACTTCGACGCCCAGCTCGTCGACCACCTGGTCTGGAAGTTCATGGAGGAGCACGCCTGCGCGCCCCCCGAGGACCGGGTGGTCTGGCAGCGGATCCGCGACGCCGCCGAGGAGACCAAGGTGGCCCTCTCCTCGCGCGAGACCGCGGTCGCCCACGTCCCCTACCTGTGCAAGTCCCGCTCCGGGCGCGATCTCGAGCTCAAGGTCCAGGTGACCCGCGCCGAGCTGGAGGCGCTCACCGGCCGGCTGGTGGACCGCACCGTCGAGGTCGCCCGCGAGGTGCTGACCGCCAAGGGGCTCGGGCCGGGAGACCTGCACGAGGTGCTCCTGGTGGGCGGCCAGAGCCGCATGCCCCTGGTCTGGCGGCGCATCCGGGAGGAGTTCGGCCGCGAGCCGAACCGGAGCGTCCACCCCGACGAGGCGGTGGCGATCGGGGCCGCGCTCCTCGCCGACTCGTTCGGGAAGATCGACGCAGTGGTCCTCATCGACGTGCTGGCGATGGGCATCGGGGTGGGGCTGCCGGGCGGGCGGATGGCGCCGGTCCTCCCGCGGAACGCCCGCCTCCCCGCCAAGAAGACCTACGAGCACGCCACCACCCGCGACGGGCAGACGGAGCTCGAGCTCCAGGTGTTCCAAGGAGACTCGCCCCGGGTCTCGGAGTGCGAGTACCTGGGGACGGCGCGGGTGGCCGGGCTCCCACCGCGCCCGAAGGGGGCGGTCAAGGTGGCGGTCGAGTTCGCCCTCGGAGGCGAGGGGATCCTGACCGTCACCGCCCGCGAGCTCGCCACGGGCCAGGTCACCGCCGTCCAGTTCGCGACGCTCGACACCCCCGACTCGCTCCGCGCCAAGCTGCAGCTCCCCGAGGCCCAGACCGCCCCCGCCGGCGCGCGCCCGCTCGATCCGGTACCGTCCCCCGGGGCTCCGCGGAAGGGGCTCCTCGGCAGGATGTTCGGGAGGAAGTGAGTGGCGGCGCCGCTCGTGATCTTCCTCTCCCACGGGACCTGGGCCGATCGCTACCAGGCGACCACGCTGGCGGTGACCGCGGCCGCCTTCGGGGACCCGGTCACGCTGGCGCTCTTCTTCGAGCCGCTGCGCCTCTGGGCGGCCGGCCGGTTCGACGAGGGGGCGCCCCCCGAGGCGGCGGCGGCGCGGGTGGGCTCGCTCCGGGAGATGCTGGAGGAGGCCCGGCGCGACCTCGGGCTGCGGGTGGTGGCCTGCGACACGGCGGTCCGGCTGGCGGGGCAGGAGCCGGACGGGGCGCGGGCCTGCCTGGACGGGATCGAGACGTTGCCCGCGCTCTGGAAGGCGGCCCGCGCCGGACGCTTCCTCGCGGCGTGAGCGGCCCCGGCGCCGCGGCGCTTGCCGCCGCCCGGGCCGCGGGATATAGGGGCCAGCGTCCATGAGCCTCTCCGGCAAGCGCGCCCTGGTGATCGGCGCCGGCGGCCTCGGCGGCCCCGCCCTCCTCGTGCTGGCCGCGGCCGGCGTCGGCCACCTGGTGCTGGTCGACGACGACGCGGTCGACACCTCCAACCTGAACCGCCAGCCGCTCTTCGGCGAGGCCGACCTGGGCAGGCGGAAGGCCGAGGCGGCGGCCGCCGCCCTCCGGGCCCGGTTCCCGGCGATCGCGGTGGAGGCGCGGGACGAGCGCTTCGGGGCGGGGAACGCGCTCGCGCTGGTGGGGGCGGCGGACGTGGTGGTGGACGGCGCCGACAACTTCGAGACCAAGTTCCTCGCCAACGACGCCGCCCTGCGGGCCCGCAAGCCCCTGGTGCACGGCGGCGTGCTCCGGACCACCCTCCAGCTCCTCACCATCGCGCCCGAGGGGCTGGGCGGGTGCCTGCGCTGCCTCTTCGAGGGCCCGCCGCCGGCCGGGGCGGTGCCCTCCTGCTCCGAGGCCGGCATCCTGGGAGGGGTCTCCGGGCTCGCCGGAGGGCTGATGGGCGCGGAGGCGCTCCGGCTCCTGGCGCGCGAGCGCGGCGCCTACGAGGGACGGCTCTTCACCTACGAGAGCCGGAGCGCCCGGTCGCGGCTGGTGCTGGTGCGCAAGCGGCCCGGCTGCCCGGCCTGCAGCGGCGCCCAGCCGCTGGGCGCCCCGGCGGCCGCCAACGAGGTGACCAGCAGCCGGCCGGGGGGAGCGGCGTGACCGCCCCGGCCGCCCGCCTCGACGTCCGCGGCTACGCCTGTCCGCTCACCTGGGTGAAGACCCGGGTCGCGCTCGGGCGGCTGGCGGAGGGCGAGGTGCTGGAGGTCTGGCTCCCGGCGGGCGAGCCCGCGGAGGAGCTCCCCCGCAGCGCCGTGGAGGACGGGCACCGGGTGCTGGCGATCGAGGCGCTGGCCGGCGAGCCGGCCGCCTTCCGGGTGCTCCTCGCCAAGGGCGAGGCTCGGGTGCAGGGAGTCGCCTAGGTGCCCATGCCGGTGCGGGTCCGCATCCCCACGCCCTTGCGATCGCTGACGCGGGAGCGGGCCGAGGTCTCGGCCGAGGGACGGACGGTGGCCGAGGTGATCGCCGACCTCGATCGCGCCTACCCCGGGCTCGGCGCGCGCCTCCTGGCGGAGGACGGGGCCCTCCGGCGCTACGTGAACGTGTTCGTGAACGACGAGGACGCCAGGCACCTGGGCGGAGCGGCGGCGCCGGTGAGCGACGGCGACCGGCTCACGCTCGTGCCGGCGATCGCGGGAGGACGGCCGTGGCCCTGAGCGAGGACCGGATCGCGCGCTATTCGCGCCAGCTGCTCGTCCCGGGGTTCGACGAGGGGGCGCAGGAACGGCTCCTCGGCGCCCGGGTCCGGGTGGTGGGCGCCGACGCGGTCGCCGCCCCGGCGCTGGTGGCGCTCGTCCAGGCGGGGGTGGGCCGGATCTGGATCGACGACCCGGAGGACGTCTCGCCTGCGGACCTGGCCGGGTGGCTCTACCCGCCCGCCGCGGTGGCGACCCCGCGGACCCGGGCGGCGGCGGCGGCCCTCGCCCCGCTCTCCTCCTACGTCCTGGTGGACGCCTACCCGACCGGCGGCGTCCCCTCGGCCGCGCTGGTGGCCGCCCCCTCGATCGCCCAGGCGCTCGCCGCGGCCGAGGAGGCCCGGCGGGCGGGCATCCCGCACGTGGTGATCGAGCCGGACGGGGAGGGTGGGGCGGTGATCACCGTCCCCCCGGGCGCCCCCTGCTACTCGTGTGGCCGCTCCACCGGCGGTGCGGGCCGGCCGCCGACGCCCGGGATCGCCGCGCTCGCCTCCCTCGCGGCGCAGGAGCTGATCCAGCTCGTCGCCTTCCCCGGCGGTGCCGGCCGCCGGGTCGACCTGGTCCGGGGCGTGGCCACCGTTCGCCCCACCGTCCGGCTGGCGGGCTGCGCCTGCAGCCCCTCGTCCGTCCCGGCCGAGGGCTGAGGTGGCGGGGCGGTACCCGCCCCCGGTCCTGGCGCGGCTCGCCGCGCTGGCGGAGGCGGAGCCGGAGCGGGAGGTGTGCGGGCTGGTGGTCGAGCGCGCCGCGGTCCTGGAGGTCTGGCCCGCCCGGAACGCCGCCCCCGATCCGGCGGACGGCTTCGAGATCGCCCCGGCGGAGGTCCTCGCCGCCCTGGCCCGGCTCGAGGCGGAGCGGGGCGTGC
Source organism: Anaeromyxobacter sp. (assembly GCA_035498135.1). Classification (GTDB taxonomy): domain Bacteria; phylum Myxococcota; class Myxococcia; order Myxococcales; family Anaeromyxobacteraceae; genus Anaeromyxobacter. The sequence continues at coordinate 26 of DATKAL010000486.1, read as the reverse complement.
TCCGCGCCATCTACCACTCGCACCCG
>DATKAL010000485.1:0-11213 GCA_035498135.1 Anaeromyxobacter sp. | reverse complement strand
CTCGGCACGCCGCCCCGGGCGTGCTAGATCCGCCACTCCGTGCAGGCCTCTCCCTCCCGCTGCCCGCGCTGCGCCTTCCCCCCCGAGCTCTGCCTCTGCCCGGAGATCCCCCGGCTGGAGGTGCCGGTCCGCTTCCTCGTCCTCCGCCACGCCAGCGAGCGCGAGCGCCTCAGCAACACCGCCCGCTGGGCCGCGCTGGCGCTGCCCGGGACCGAGATCCGGGAGCACGGCCTGCCGGGCGCCACGGACGCCCTCGCGCCCCCGGCCGCCGAGGGCGCGGTGGTGCTCTTCCCCTCGCCGCACCCCTCCCCGCCCCCGCCGGTCGCGCCCCGGCTCGTGGTGGTGCCGGACGGGACCTGGAGCCAGGCGCGCCGGATGATGCAGCGGGTCCCGGCCCTGCGCACCCTGCCCCGGCTCGCCCTGCCGGGGCCGCCCGCCGGGCGCCGCCTCCGCCGCCCGCACCGCGACGACGGGATGTCCACGCTCGAGGCGATGGCCGGGGCCCTCGCCGCGCTCGGCGAGCGGGCCGCCGCCGACCGCCTCCTCGCCGTCCACGCCGCCGCGGTCGAGCGGGTGCTCCGGCTCAAGGGCGTCTGGGATGCGGGCTGCGCCGCCGCGGCCCACCGCCGAGGTCCGTGACGATGCCCCTCGCCTTCCTCCCGGGCGCCCGCGATCCCGGCTGCCGCGCCCGCCGCGGGACGGTGGTGACCCCGCGCGGGCGGATCGAGACCCCCGCCTTCATGCCGGTGGGGACGCGGGCCAGCGTCACCGGCCTCACCCCGGACGACCTCCACGCCCTGGGCGCCGAGATCATCCTCGGCAACACCTACCACCTCCTCCTCCGCCCCGGGCCGGAGGCCTTCCGCCGGCTGGGCGGGATCCACGGCTTCATGCGCTGGCCCGGGCCGGTGCTCACCGACTCGGGCGGGTTCCAGATCTTCTCCCTGGCCCGCGACCGGACGGTGAGCGAGGAGGGGGCGCGCTTCCGCAGCTACGTCGACTGCCGGATGCACGTCCTCTCCCCCGAGGCCTCGATCGCCATGCAGACGGCGCTCGGCTCGGACGTGATGATGGTCCTGGACGTCTGCCTCCCCTCCACCGCGGCGCCGGGCGCGATCCGGGAGGCGATGGATCGCACCCACCGCTGGGCGCTCCGGAGCCTGGCGGCGCGGACCGACCGGGAGCAGGCGCTCTTCGCCATCGTCCAGGGCGGCCTCGACCCCGCCCTGCGCGCCGAGTCGGCCGGCTTCCTCGCCGAGCACCCGTTCGACGGCTTCGCCATCGGCGGGGTGGCGGTGGGGGACACGCGGGAGGAGCGGGCCGACGTCATCGCCCTCGCCGCCGGCCTGCTCCCCGCGGATCGACCTCGCTACCTGATGGGGGTGGGCACGCCGCCGGACATCCTCGAGGCGATCGCCCACGGGGTGGACATGTTCGACTGCGTGATGCCCACCACCCTCGCCTGGCAGGGGACCGCCTTCACCTCCGGCGGCCGGGTCCGGCTCACCCGCGGCGAGCACCGGCTGGCCGACGTCCCGCTCGACCCGGGTTGCGGCTGCTCGACCTGCCGGACCTACGGGCGCGCCTACCTGCACCACCTCCTCAAGTGCCGCGAGCCGCTCGGGCCGCGCCTCCTCTCCATCCACAACCTCGCCCACTACCTCGACCTGATGCGCGGGGCGCGGGCCGCCATCGAGGCCGGGACCTACCTCGGCTGGTCGCGGGAGCGGCTCGCCGCGCTGGACCGGCACGAGCACGACCGGAGCGCGCGCCCCCCCGGGCGCCGGCGCCCGGAGCCCCTCCCCGAGGCCGTTCCGCCCCCGGCTCGCGGGGAGGGCGCCGCCGAGGCGCCCCCCGACCCGCCCGGCCGCTTCCACCTGGTGGTCACCTCGCTCGGCGTCCCGGCGGTCCGGGACGCGCGCTCGGGGGAGGTGATGCACCCGGTGGTCGGCCCGTCGGTGGAGGCGGAGCGGCTCTACGTGGCCCAGTCCGGGCTCCGCGCGCGGCTGGCCGAGCCCGGCCCGCCCCTGGTGCTGCTCGACGTCGGCCTGGGGGCGGGCTCGAACGCGCTCGCGGCGCTGGCCGCCGCCGAGGGCGTGCCGGCGGCGGGGCGCCTGCTCGAGATCGTGAGCTTCGAGGAGGATCTGGGGGCGCTCGCCCTGGCCGCCTCCGAGCCGGGCGCCGCCCGCCTGGGGCTCGACCCGATCCGCCTGGGCGCGGCCCGGGCCCTGCTCGCCGGCGGGCGCTTCGAGAGCCCGCGGGTGCGGTGGCGCCTCGTCCCCGGGGACGCGCTCTCCACCCTGGCGCGCGAGCCGGTCCGGGCCGACCTGGTCTTCTGGGACCCCTTCAGCCCGAAGGCGAACCCCACCCTCTGGACCCTGGCCGCCTTCGGGGCCGCCTTCGGCCGCTGCGGCCCCCGGGCGCTCCTCCTCACCTACAGCACCGCCACCGCCACCCGGGCCGCCCTCCTCCTGGCCGGCTTCCACGTCGGCGCGGGCGATCCCAGCGGACCCAAGGAGCAGACCACCGCCGCCGCCACCGATCCCGCCCTCCTCGCCCGCCCGCTCGACCGCCGCTGGCTGGCGCGGCTCGAGCGCTCCTCCGCCCCCTTCCCGCCCGACGCCCCCCCGGACGCCCTGGAGCGGATCCGCGCCCACCCGCAGTTCCGCGCCCGAGCATGACGCCGGAGCCCGACTACCTCCCCGCCCGCTGGCTCCCCGGACCGCACGCCATGACGGTCTACGCGGGCGTGGCCCGGGTCCTGCCGCGGCCCCGGGCGGCGCGCGTCCGCTGGGAGCTGCCGGACGGCGACTTCCTCGACCTCGACCGGATCGCCGGCCCCTCCCCCGACGCCCCGGTGCTCGTGATCTGCCACGGCCTCGAGGGCTCCTCGCGCGCCCCCTACGTCCGCGGCCTGGCGGCCCGGGCGGCGGCGCGCGGGCTGGCGGTGGCCGCCCTGAACTTCCGCGGCTGCTCGGGGGCGCCCAACCGGCTCCCGCGCTTCTACCACTCGGGCGAGACCGGGGACCTGGCCCTGGTGGTCGAGCGGCTCGCCGCCGAGCGCCCCGGACGGCCGATCGTCCTGGCGGGCTTCTCCCTGGGCGGCAACGTGGTGGTGAAGTGGATGGGCGAGCGGGGCGCGGCGCTCCCCTCCGAGGTCCGGGCCGGGGCGGCGGTCTCGGTCCCCTTCGACCTGGCCCGCTCGGCCGGCGCCATCGACGGGACCGGCTTCTGGCTGCGCGTCTACCGGGAGCGCTTCCTGCGCCGGCTGCGGGCCAAGGCGCTGGAGAAGGCCCGGCGCTTCCCGGACCGGCTCGACGCGCCCCGGATCCGGGCGGCCCGGAGCTTCGCGGACTTCGACGCCGCCGTCACCGCGCCCCTCCACGGATTCCCGTCGGCGGAGCGCTACTGGGCGGAGTGCTCGTCGGGGCCGTTCGTGGCCGGGGTCCGGCGGCCGCTCCTGCTCGTGTCCTCGCTGGACGATCCCATGGTCCCGGCCGACACGCTCCCGTCCGAGGCGGCGCGCGCCAACCCCTGGGTGACCCTGCTCGCCACCGCGGCCGGCGGGCACGTGGCCTTCGTCGCCGGCCCGCCCCTGGGAGCGACCTACTGGGCCGAGGCCCGGGCGGTGGACTTCCTCGCCCGGGCCGCGGCGCCGCCGGCTACTTCAGCGACTTGACGTACTTGACAACGGCCTTGATCTGGTCATCCGTCAGCTTGCCCTTGAAGCCAAGCATCTTACCCTCGCCGTTGGTGATGTCCTTCACCATCTCCTCCTCGGTGATCTTGAGGGTGGTGAGGTCCTTCGCCCCCATCTTGAGCCCGGCCGGGGTGCCCTTCCCGTCCGCACCGTGGCAGACCTTGCACTTGGACTGGAAGAGGGCGGCGGCGTCCTCCGCGCGGGCAGCGGTGGCGGCGAGGGCGAAGGCGAGGACGACGACGATGCGCTTCATGATGCCTCCTGACGGTTGAGGGTACCGACTACGGGATCGTCCCGGCGGCCTCCGCCGGGGATGGAGCGGGGGCGCCGCGGGGCGCCCTGAACGTTCCGACGAGGATGGGAACCGCGATCTTCACCAGCAAGGTGAAGACCAGGAAGCCGACCCCGAACACCCCCGCCGCCACGCCCCACTCCATGCGGGTGGGAGTGTACTCGTAGATCTCCCCGAGCGTGTCGGGCGTCATGCCCGGGATGATGAGGCCCATCCCCTTCTCGATGTAGACGCCCGCCCAGATGAGGAGGCAGCCGAGGTTCAGGGTGAAGAGGTTCCGGCGCGTCCCGGGGATGAGGAAGAGCACGAAGGCGATCACGCTGCAGGCCAGCGAGAGCCAGGCGTAGGGGACCAGGGCGCGGTGCGGGCCGATCCCGCTCCAGAAGTACTCCGTGTAGAGGAGGTGCTCGGTGGCCGAGTAGTACTCCTTGAAGAGCTCGGCCCCGAGGAGGAAGAGGTTGAGGAACATCGCGTAGGCCATCAGCTCCGCGATCTTCCAGATCGCCTCGTCCTTGATGTCGAACTTGAACGCCCTCCGCAGGACCTGGAAGAGGATCAGCATCACCGCCGGCCCGGAGCAGAAGGCGGAGGCGATGAAGCGCGGGGCGAGGATCGAGGCGTTCCAGTAGGGCCGGGCCGCCATGCCGTTGTAGAGGAAGGCGGTCACGGTGTGGGTCGAGATCGAGGCCGGGATCGAGATCAGCACCAGCGGGAGGAAGATCCGCTTGTCGTAGGTCTCTCCCCGGTAGGTCTTGAAGAGCAGGTAGAGCACCAGCACCAGGTTGATGATCAGGTAGACGTGGAGGACCAGGGCGTCCCAGGTCAGCATCGAGCGGGGCCAGTTGGGTGTGCCCACGAAGGGCATGATGTGCAGGGCCCGGTCCGGGCGTCCCATGTCCACCGCGATGAAGAGGAGGCACATGGTGAGGGCGCTGATGGCGAGCAGCTCTCCCAGCACCACCACCTCCTTGATGGGCTTCCACTGGTACACGTAGGCGGGGATGACCAGCAGCACCGCCGCCGCCGCCACGCCCACGAGGAAGGTGAAGTTGCCCACGTAGAAGGCCCAGGAGACCTGGTCCCGCATGTTGGTGGCGATCAGCCCGATCCTGGCCTGGTGGACGTAGGAGACGATCCCCACCGCGATCATCGTCAGGAGCGCCGCCACCCAGGCCTGGTAGGCCCTGCCGCCCCGCACCTGGCGGAGGCAGCCCCGGAGGAAGTCGAAGATCCCGCTCATGGCGCCGTCCTAGGTCGCGTAGAAGTAGTAGAACTGCGGGTGAGTGGCGAGCTCCTCCTTGAAGACGAAGACCCGCTTCGTCTCCATCACCTTCCGGATCTCGCTCTCCGGGTCGAGGAGGTTGCCGAACTTCCGCGCCCCCACCGGGCAGACCTCGACGCAGGCCGGGTAGCGCCCCTGGCGCGTGCGCTGGATGCAGAAGGTGCACTTCTCCACCACGCCCTTGGGGCGCGGCCGGTTGCCGAGGTAGTGCTGGTCCGGGTTGAGCTCGGCGGCGGGAAGGTTCGGGGTCGCCCAGTTGAAGTGGCGGGCGCCGTAGGGGCAGGCCGACATGCAGCAGCGGCAGCCGATGCACCAGTCGTAGTCGATGACCACGATCCCGTCCTTCTCCTTCCAGGTGGCCTGGGTGGGGCAGGCCTTCACGCAGGGCGGGTTGCGGCACTGCTGGCACTGGACGGGGAAGTAGAACTTGCCGGGGCGCGGCACCCCCTCGGCCTCGTAGTAGATCTCGCTGTGGGCGAGGTCGACCCCGTGCTCCTTCTCCATCTCCAGCACCCGGATCCAGTGGATCTGCGGGTGCTCGCGGGACTGGTTGTTCTCCCGCACGCAGGCGTAGACGCAGCGGCGGCAGCCGACGCAGCGCGAGAGGTCCAGGCCGTAGCCGAACTCGACCCCGGGGCGCGGCCCGTCGGCCCGGACGGTGGTCTTCCGCCCGAACCGGGCCTGGTTCCGCTGCTCCACCTTGGCGAGCACCCTGCCGAGCTCCGCCGGGGAGAGCTCCTTGAAATGCTTGCGGAGGAAGTCCTCCATGTCGAGGCCGCAGGAGGAGAGCGCGGCCACCGCCGAGCCGGCGGCGGCGGTGCGGAGGAAGGCGCGGCGGGCCGGGTCCAGCGGCCGCTCCGGGGCGCCGGGGGCGGCCTCGCCGGCCTCGATCAGGGGAAGGCTCTTCCGGGTCACGGGCGCATCTCCTCCGGCCGGTGCGGCCGCGGCTCGGGCTTGATGAGGGTGAGCGTCGGGGCGACGGTCTTCTTGCCCCCCACCACCACCTCCTCGACCCCCTTGAACCGGGGCGAGTGCGGGTTGTGGCAGTTCACGCAAAGGAAGTAGGTCTTCGGCCCGTCCCACATCCCCACCCGCTTCCCGTGCACCCCGGCCCGCCAGTCGCGGAACTTGTCGCCGTGGCACTGGCCGCAGAGCCGGTAGGACTCGGTGAAGGGGACGTGGGCGCCGTTCGCCAGCCGGAGCACGTCCCGGTTCTGGAGGTCGTGGCAGTCGAGGCACCAGCGGTGCTCGGCGTCGTGGGAGAAGATCGACTGCTGCTCGTCGTGGAAGGCGAGCTCGCGCCGGGTGCCGTTCTTCTCCAGATCGGCGTGGCAGCTCGAGCAGGGGAAGATCCCCTCGGAGAACGGCGGCGCCTCGGCCTCGACCAGCACCTCCGGCCTCGCCTCCGCCTTCGTCCCCGGCCCGCCGGCCGGCCGGGCGGCCTCCGCTCCAGCTGCGGGCGAGGCGGCGAGGGCGAGCGCCAACGCCAACGCGCTCTCCCGAGCCCACGCCATCCAGTGACCCATTTGCGCCTCCCTGTGCGGGGGGAAACGTACCGACTTCTTGATTCGCGTCAGTTGACGGCGATCAAACCCGGCGCCGAGCCGTTTGGGTCCCGCCGCCGTCAACGTTGGTAGGGTCGCGACGCACATGGTAGTCGCTTCGCATTGACCGTCAGCGTGGGTGTCTTGAATGGACGTCGAACGGCGCCCATCACCCTGCGTCGACTCGTGGAGGGGGAACCATGCACGCAACGTACAAGGCGTGGGGACGGCTCGGCGCCGTCCTCGTCGCCCTCGGCTCCATCGCCTGCAGCGCCAAGCCCACCGGCCAGGGGAAGGAGGTCGCGCACGTCGGCGCCCGGTTCACGGCCTCGATCGTCCGCGCCGCTGCCCCGGTCCACGCGCTCGTGGAGCTCACCGAGCGGCCCGCCGCGGCGGCCTACCGATCCCAGCTCACGCGCGTCGGGGCGAGCGACACCAGCGCCACCGCCGCGGGCGTCGCCCAGCTCGCCAACGTCGAGACCGAGCAGGCCCTCTTCGCGGACCGCGTGGTCACCGCCCACATCCCGAACACCACCGAGATCTTCCGGCTGCAGCGCGTCTACAACGGCATCGTCTACGTGACCGACGCGGCGGGGCTCTCGAAGCTCCGCGCCGTGCCCGGCGCGCGGGCGGTGCACGTCCTCTCCACGCTGGAGAAGGACAACGCGGTCGGGGTGCCGTTCGTCGGCGTCCCGCAGCTCTGGTCGCTGGGCGTCCCCCTCCACGGCGAGGGCATCCGGGTGGGCGTCATCGACACCGGCATCGACTACACGCACGCGAACTTCGGCGGCCCGGGGACCGCCGCGGCCTACGCGGCCAACGATCCGAACGTCGTCGAGCCGGGCACCTTCCCCACCGCCAAGGTGGTGGGCGGCCTCGACTTCGCGGGCGCGACCTACGACGCCTCCAGCGCCGCCACCGCCATCCCCACCCCGGACGACGATCCCCTCGACGGCGACGGGCACGGCTCCCACGTGGCCGGGACCATCGCCGGCCTGGGCGTGAACCTGGACGGGACCCCCTACGCCGGCCCCTACGACCTCTCGCTCGATCCCACCACCCTGCGCATCGGGCCGGGCGCCGCCCCCGCCGCCAGCCTGTACGCCCTCAAGGTGTTCGGCGACCACGGCGGCTCCACCGCCCTGGCCGCCCTGGCCATGGAGTGGGCCACCGACCCGAACGGCGACGGCGACTTCAGCGACCACCTCGACGTGGTGAACCTCTCCCTCGGCTCCGCCTTCGGCAACTCCTCCGACACCGACGCCGCCATCTACGCCAACGCCGTCAAGGCCGGGGTGGTGGTGGTCGCCTCGGCCGGCAACGCCGCCGACATCTACTTCGTGAGCGGCTCCCCGGCGGCCACCCCGTCGGTGATCAGCGTCGCCGCCAGCTCGGTGGGCGAGTACCCCGCGGTGCGGGTCGACGCCCCGGCCTCCGTCGCCGGACTCAAGGCGGCCGGGACGGCGGCCTTCGGCCCGGTCCAGTTCTCGGTGTCCGGCGAGCTGGTCGCCACCGTGCCCGTCACCGCCTGCAACGGGGCCGCGGGCAGCGTGACCAACGGCGCCGACCTGGTGGGCAAGATCGCCCTCATCCGGCGCGGCACGTGCAGCTTCGCGCTCAAGGCCAAGGCGGCGGCCGACGCCGGCGCGATCGGCGTGGTGATCTACAACAACGTGGCCGGGGATCCCCCCGGCATGGCCAACGCCTCCCCGCCGGTCACGGTCACCGTCCCGACCCGGTCGATCGGCCTCGCCGACGGGACCGCCCTGGCGGCCCTCCTCGGCGGCTCCACCCCGCAGGTGGTCGACGTCACCCTCGCCGACACCCTCGGCTTCGTCGATCCCACCCTCGCCGACACCGTGGCGAGCTTCAGCTCCCGGGGCCCGAGCCGGGCGCTCAACCTCCCCGTCCTCAAGCCCGACCTCGCCGCCCCCGGGGTGAACGTGGTCTCCACCGGGATGGGGACCGGCTACCTGGGCGTGACCCTCTCCGGCACCTCCATGGCCGCGCCGCTCACCACCGGCACGCTCGCCCTGCTCCGCCAGGCCCACCCGGCCTGGAGCCCGGCGCAGCTCAAGGCCCTCGCCATGAACACGGCCGGGCACGACCTGTTCAACGCCGCCACCACCGTCCCCACCCGGCTGCGGGAGAGCCCGCTCCGGCAGGGCGCCGGGCGCATCGACGCCCAGGCGGCCGACGCGGCCTCGGTGATCGCCTACGACGTCTCGGCCCCGGAGCGGGTGAGCGTCTCCTTCGCCACCGTGGACGTGGCCGCCGCCACGACCGAGCACCGCAGCCTCCGCCTCGCCAACCTCGGCCTGGCCGACGTCACCTACGACGTGGCGGTGGACCCGGTGGTGGCGCCGCCCGGCACGGCGGTGACCGCCGACGCGCCCGCCGTCACGGTGACCGCGGGCGCCACCGCCGATCTCGGCCTGACGCTCGCCGTCGATCCGGCGGCGATGGTCCGCCTCCGCGACCCGACCGTCCTCGCCGTCAACCTCGGGCTCCCGCGGAACTGGCTCTCCGAGGTCTCCGGCTACGTCGTCCTCGTCCCCGAGGGGGGCGGCCCGACGCTGCGCGTCCCGTACTTCGGCGCGCCGGGCCCGGCCGCGGCCATGGCGGCCGAGGGCCCGCTGGCCACCGCCGGCGCGACCGGGGCCGCGGGCCTGGCGCTGGCCGGCACCGGCGTGGACACCACCGGCCTCGCCGCGCCGCCGGAGGGGGTGATCTCCCTGGTGACGCCGTTCGAGCTGGCCTACGCCAGCCCCAAGGCGCTCCCCACCGGCGGCCTCCTCCCCGCCGGCTACGCCCCGGCGGAGACGGACGCCGCCAACCTCCGCTACGTCGGGGTGACGAGCAACCTGCCCGACTTCGGCGGTGACCCCACCAACGCCGAGATCTACTTCGGCCTCACCACCTGGGGGCGCTGGGGCAGCCCGAGCGACGTGGAGTTCGACGTCTACCTCCGCGCGGCCGGGTCGCCGACCTGGCAGTACGTCCTCTACAACACCGACCTCGGCCGCTCCTCCACCGTGCCGGGCACCGACCTCCAGGCGACGGTGCTGGTCGACCTGGCCACCGGCTCGGCGACCACCCAGGACCTGCTGAACGGCGTCGACGCGGGCACGCTGCACGTGCCGCTCTACCTGACCGACACCCTGGTGATGCCGCTCTTCGCCGCCGACGTCTTCCCCGGGCTCCTCGCCACCGACCTCGAGTTCCAGGTGGTGAGCTTCTCCTCCGCCCTCGCCTTCCCCGTCGACCAGACGCCCATCCTCCGCTACGACCTGCGGGCCCCGGCGTTCGCCACCGCCATCGACCCGGCCCTCGGCCTGGGCGCCGGGTACGATCCGTTCCGGCTCGACCAGGACGGCGCCGTCGTCCCGGTCACCTACGACCTCGACCGGGCGCGCGCCACGCAGACCGGCGGGATCCTCCTCCTCCACCACCACAACGCCTTCGGGAGCCGCGCGGAGGTGGTGCGGGTGGCCGGGCTCTCCTGCGCGAGCAGCGCCGAGTGCACCGACCCGTACGCGCCGGTGTGTGACCTCGCCACCGGCGCCTGCGTCGGCTGCGTGACCAACGGCGACTGCTCCGGGCCTCTGGCCTACTGCGACGTGCTCGAGACGCGCACCTGCCAGACCCTCGACTGCCGCAACCCGGCCGCGCCGGCCTGCCAGCCGCACTACGTCTGCAACTCCACCTACGGCAACTGCGAGCCCAACCTCCCGCTCGTGTCCATGGCGAGCGTCCCGCCCGACGCCACCTGCCCGGCGGGCGGCGTCCAGTTCAGCACCGGGTACGACGACAACTGGAACGGCGTGCTCGATCCCTCGGAGGTGCTGGCCACCAACGAGGTCTGCAACGGCCGCGACGGCCAGAGCGCCACCGTCACCCCGGAGCTGGCGGGCGCGAACTGCGCCGCCGGCGGCGTGAAGGTCCAGGTCGGGTCCGGGGCCCCCACCTACGTCTGCAACGGCCTCGACGGCGCGGCCGGCCTGAGCGCCAGCGTCACGCCCGAGCCCGCCGGCGCGAACTGCGCCGCGGGCGGCGTGAAGGTCCAGGTCGGGTCCGGAGCCCCCACCTACGTCTGCAACGGCTTGGCGGGCGCGGCCGGCCAGAGCGCCACCGTCACGCCCGAGCCCCCCGGGCCGAACTGCCCGAGCGGCGGCGTGGCGGTCCAGGTCGGCGGCGGCACGCCCGCCTACGTCTGCAACGGACCGAACGGCGCCTCGGGAGCCGACGGGCAGAGCGCCACCGTGACGCCCGAGCCCGCCGGGGCCAACTGCGCCAGCGGCGGGGTCAAGGTCCAGGTCGGATCCGGCACGCCCACCTACGTCTGCAACGGCGCGACCGGCCCCGGCGGCGCGACCGGGCCGACCGGCCCCACCG
>DATKAL010000484.1:0-7346 GCA_035498135.1 Anaeromyxobacter sp. | reverse complement strand
GCGAGGGCCGGGACGTGGTTGTACTCGAGCTGCCACCGGCTCCCGCAGCGGCGCCCGTTCTTGCCGACAAAGTCGCAGCATCCGCCGTCCCGCTCGTACACGGCGCGCTTCACCTCGGCGGGGATGGACTGCGAGCGGTCGTGGATTTCTTCCGCCGACGGCGGCGCGCGGCTCTTCCTCTTGCGCGAAGGAGGGACGGCGCCGCGGCGCTTGCCATGCGTCTCGATGGCGCAGCGGACCGCCTCCTTTAGCACTGCGGCGAGGTCGTTCCGACGGAGCTCGTGGGAAAGGAGCAGACCCTTCACTGCCTGGCGGGCACGGGGCGTGCGGCGAGCACGTGGTCCTCGAACCACAGGTGCTCCCGCACGTCCTCCTCCAGCGCCGCCAGCTCCTCCATCAGCGCGCGGTAGCTCTGGTCGCCCCACTCCGGCGCCACGAACCCGCCGGAGAGCGCCTTGACCTGCGCGAGCAGGGCCGCGAGCTCCCGGGCGTGCCGGTTCATCTCGCCGCGCACGGCGTCGCAGCCGCCGGCCGCGAGCGCCGGGAAGAGCCTCCGCTCCTCCTCCTCCATGTACGCCTCGAGCGTGTCGGCCAGGTCCTGGCCCGCGTCGCACAGCGCGTCGAGCTTCCCGTTCCGGGCGCGGTGCCAGGCGGCGACCTTGGGGAGGAGGGACAGGATGTAGGGGAGCGCGCGCCGCTCGTGGGCGTGGTGGCGATCGACGATGTGCGCGATGAGGGCGGCCTCGGGCGCCGGACGCGCGTCCGGCGCGGGGGCGCGCGCCGCGCCGATGGCGGCGTCGATCTCGGCGAGCACCTCGTCAGGATCGAGCCGGAGCTGGCGGCACGCCTCGGTGACCGTGGCGTCGCCGCGGCAGCAGAAGTCGATCTCGAACCTGCGGAAGACCGCCTCGGTCGCGCCGTGCGCGGCGACGATCTCGGCGATGGGGGCGGTGCGGGAGACGGTGAGCGCCATGGTTCCTCCGTGGGTGAACTCGTTCCGCCGCGCCGACCTCCGGTGTCGCCGCGGCGTTCCGGAGCCACGATAGAGGCTCGGAGCCAAATCGCGCCAATCAGTTGTCCTTGCGCCGTCGATAAACGGAACCCGCGGCAGCGCGTGGGCGGCGCGCCCCCGGGTGACATCAAACGTTTCTATTTCACAGGCAGGAACTATCGAGGTTGTGAGGGGGCGGGGCCGGCGGTAGCGTCCCGGGCCATGAAGGGCGTCATCACCGGCAAGGACGTGTTCCTGCACTCGGTCAGCATCGTGCGCCTCTGGGGCCTGGGGACGTACCTCGCCTGCGTGCGCGCGGCGCTCGCGCGCCGGCCGAGCACCTTCCTCGGGACGCTCTATCCGGCCGCGCTGCCGGCGCCGGTGGCCCCGCGGGCCGGTCGCCCGGCCGACCGCCGGGGATGACCCCGGAGTGAGATCGGTCGGTCCCGGGCCGGGCCGCACCTCCGCCGCGGCCCGCCGGCGAGGCCTCGAGCCGCCCGGCCCGGTCAGCGGACCGCCACGTCCTCGACCGTGCCGGTCTCCTCGTCCACCAGCACCCAGACCTCGCGCACGCTGTTCGGACAGGAGGCGTACAGCGCGAGGAGCAGGAACCAGTCCCAGCCGGTCGCGCTCCACGAGTACCAGTAGTAGACGCGCTGGTCGTCCCCCGGCGGGCGGCGCGCCGCGAACGGCTCCGGTGCGGCACCGCGGGGAGCACGCACGAGGTGGCGAGGAGCGCCAGGGCGCCCGCCATCCGGCCTCTGGTACGGGGTGCGATCACGTTCGCCTCCGGCGGGAGCTAGCGCGGATCGTCTGCCGGCCGCGGCGACGGGGTGTCCCCGCTCCTGCGGTAGACGAGGTCCTTCACCAGCCCCGTCCCGCCGTCGAGGAGGATCCAGAGCTGGCTCTCGTTCACGTCGCGGCTGGTGTGGCCAGCCACCAGCATGAAGACCCCGAACTCCGTCTGCTCCGCGGCCTCGTAGTAGTAGACGAGGTCGTCGGGCGCCGGCGGGCGTCCGGAGAACAGCTCGAAGAAGGTGTCGGCCTGGACCTCGCGCCAGCCCAGCGGGCGCACGCCGGCCTGCGGCATGGTCACGGTGGCGCCGCGCCGGAGCAGCGCGAGGGGCGGCCCGAACCAGCGGAGCAGCTCCTGCCGCGTCGTCTTCCCCGGGACGATCTGCACCACCCGCTCGTGCTCGATCACCGCCCCGGAGCGGGCGCTCGCGAACCAGCACCCGTCGAGCGCGAGCAGGGCGCAGGCGGCCAGCGGGGCCCGCGGTCCGGCTGGTTCGGGTCGGGCTGGGCATGGCGTCCTCCTCGCGTGGTGCGCTCACTACGTCACCTGCGGTCCGGGTGACGGCGCGGGTGCGGCACAGTCCTGGTCCGGCGCTGGCCGCCGCGGCTTCTCTCCCGGTGGCGTCTGCAGCACCGCCAGCAGGTCGGCGGCCGCGCAGGCCGTCGCGTGCAGGGCGGGATCGCGGCGCGACCAGGTCCAGCCCACCGACTCCCGCCAGCGCTCCAGCGCCACCGTGTCGCCGGTGGCGCCGTCCACCAGCGCCAGGTCCACCCCGGGGACGTCGAACGGCGACAGGTCGAGGCCGTCGGCGGGGACGCCCCCGGCCGGCGCCGGGCCAGGGAGGTCGAGGCCTCCGCGGACGGGGACGCTCCCGGACGGCGCCGGGCCGGGGAGGTCGGGGCCTCCGCGGACGACGGCGCCCACGACGATCGCGTCCACCCCGAGGGCGCGCGCGAGCCGGCGCGCCTCCGCCGGAGTGAACGCGGGCCGGCCGGGCGAGTCGAGCACCAGGGCGGACCAGTCCGGCTCGGCTCCGTCCACGGCGGCGCGGGCGCGACGGGCGGCGCGGCGTACGGCGAAGGGTGGCACGACGTCGAAGACGGTCTGCTCCGCGAGCCGCAGCGCGAGGACCTCCTCGCACGGACGCGGGACCTGGGGCGGACCGGCGAGCGGGAGGACCGCGATCCGCTTCCAGCTCGCCGGCGGCGCGTGGGCCGTCACGCGGCCGTCCCCGGCGGCGATCCCCGCCCCGGTGCCGGTCACGCACCCGGCGGCGGCCGCGAGGAGTGACGCCGCCAGGCGGCTGCGGAGGTCCATGCCATGACGAGACGCAGACTCGGCTGGAACGCCCATGCCCTGATGGGGCTGCGCGATCAGGGCCGGACGAGCGTGCCGAGCTCCGCGGCGGCGGCGCGGAGGGCGGGGAGCATCCGGGCCTCCATCTCCCGGATCGGGTGGCGCGCGGCCTGGGTGCCCACGTTCATGGCCGACACCACCCGCCCGGCGGCGTCTCGCACCGGGACCGCGATGGAGCGGAGCCCGAGCTCGAGCTCCTGGTCCACGACCGCGTGGCCGGCGCGCCGGACGCCCTCGAGGATCTGGGCGAGCTTCTCGCGCGAGGTCACCGTCCGCTCGGTGAACGCGACCAGCTTGGCGTGCGAGAGGTACGCCTTGAGCTCGGCCGGGGGGAGGTGCGCGAGCATCACGCGCCCCATCGACGTGCAGTAGGCGGGGAGGCGGCTCCCGGGGGCGAGGTGCACCGACATGATCCGCCTGGCGGTGGTGGAGCGCGCCAGGTAGACGATCTCGCGCTCGTGCGCGTCGAGGATGGCGAGGGAGCAGGACTCGCCCACCGCGGAGCTCACCTGGTCGAGGAAGGGCTGCGCCGCCGTGGCGAGGGGGGTGGAGCTGAGGTAGGCGTGCCCGAGCGCCAGGATCCGCGGACCGAGGGCGAAGTGCCGATCCCGGCCGGCCACGTAGCCGAGGCGCGAGAGCGTGTAGATGCAGCGCCGCACCGCCGCGCGCGGGATGCCGGTCCGCCGGCTGAGCTGGGGGATGGTCTGGCTCTGCGGGTGCTCGGCGAAGGCGCGGATCACGGCCAGGCCGCGGGCGAGGGACGCCATGAAGTTCGGATCCCCGGCGACGGGGTCGCCCGGATCCGCGCCGGTCACCGGCTCCTCCGGCGGCGGCGTCCGGGGGGCCCCGCCGCTCCTCGCTCTCGGTCTGGCCGCTCTCGCCATCGCCTCCCCGCCATCGCCACCCGCCCGGGCGTGACCAGGATGTATCACCGCCCTCGCGGTGCGCGCACGACGCCGGAAGGCCCCGTCACAGCGGGAAGGTCCAGGAGGCGTCGAAGGTGTAGAGGATGCCCAGGCCGAAGCCGCGCGTGCTGGCGCCGGGCGCGACGGTGCCGGGGGAGGGGAACACGGCGTAGGCGCCGGAGCGGTCGTTCGCCAGCTCGTAGTAGGCCGCGTAGATGTCCGCGGTCTTGGCGAGGGAGTAGGTGTAGCCCAGGCTCCACTGCGAGGCGCCGAGGCCGTTGGTGGTCGCGGCGCCCCCGCCCACGACGTGGACGTCCCCGGGGAAGGCGCGGCCGAATGCGCCCCAGAGCTGGTGCGGGCCGAAGCGCTGCTGGACGAGCGCGTAGAAGCTGTACCGCTCGTACCGGTCCACCGCGCCGGCCACCGAGTCCTCGGTCGTGTACCCGAGGCGCTCCCCGATGACGGAGAGCTTCGTGCCGGTGGGGGCCGCGTACCAGGCGATCAGCTCGTCGCCGTCGTCGTGCGAGTGCGGGTTCGCGTTGGTGGCGCCGGCGGAACCGCCCAGCTGGGCGAGGCCGAAGTAGTCCACGTGCCGCTCGTGGCTGTAGCGGACGCCGAAGGGGCCGCTCTCCCAGGTGACGAGCCCCGACCAGATCCAGGGGTCGATGGACGGGGCGGTGGCGGTGCGGGTGGTCTTGCCCTCGTTCACGGAGGCGGCCAGCCGGAGGCTGAGGCCGTAGAAGGTCGGGGACCAGTACTGGACGCTGTTGCCCTGCCGGCGGCTGAAGGCGGCGTCGGCCTTCCCGGCGGCCCGGCCGCTCTGGGTCGTGGTCCCGGGCACGTTGAAGCCGGGGTTGGCGGTCACGGCGTTGTCGTAGACCGTCAGGCCGCGGATGGGCGTGACGAAGACCGTCGGGTACTTGTAGGGCGTGTCCCAGAGCCCGTAGAAGACGGTTCCCCAGGTGCCCGCCAGCCCCACCGCGGTGTTGCGGCCGGCGAGGTTGTTGGGGGGATCGCCGTCGGGGCTCACCGAGCTCTCCACCTGCCAGATCACCTTGAGCTGGTCGGAGAGGGTGAGGCTGCCCTTGAACCCGATGTTGGAGGTGCCGGAGGAGATCCGGAACCGGGCCGGCAGGTTCGCGCCGGTGTACGCGGTGCCGGGCACCTGGGTGGCGCCGCCGCTGGCCGGCGAGAGGCCGGCCGGCGTCGCGCCGAGGGTGCGGACGTCGTCGAGGAACGGCAGGAGCGTTCCGTAGATGTGGACCTCGGTCGTCTGCTGCGCGGCCGCGGCGAAGGGGAGCAGCATCGTCAGTCCGGAGATGGCCGACGCGATCAGCCTGGTTCTCATCGTTCTCCTCCCGGGGGCGGGGTTGGGGCAGTGGGCGATAAACGCACGACAGGGCGCATATCGCGCGTGGTCGTAGGCGCCCGCCCGGACGCTGTCAATCGTCGGCGCGGGGCGATGTTCGAAATTCGGTGCGGTAATCGCACGAATTCGGCCCGCGGCACCCACCCGGGGCAAGCCGGGCGGCGGCGCGGTGCGTATCCGTCCGGCGAGGCCGCGCTCGGTTCGGCGAGGCGGCGAGCCCCGGGAAACGCGCGGATGGTGAACAAGCTCCTCGAGCCGGAAGCGGCGATCGCCCGCGTGCTCTTCGACGGCGCGGTGGTGATGGTGGGCGGCTTCGGCCTGGTCGGGAAGCCGCTCACCCTGGTGACCGCGCTCAACGAGAGCGCCTTCGGACGCCTCACCGTGGTGAGCAACAACCTGGGGGAGCCCGGGCAGTACCTGGGCCGGACCCTCCGGCTCGGGAAGATCCGGCGCGCCGTCGGCTCCTTCTTCACCAGCAACCCCGAGGCGGTCCGGGCCCACGTGGAGGGGCGGCTGGAGGTGACGCTCCTCCCCCAGGGGACCTTCTCGGAGGCCCTCCGGGCGGGCGGGGCCGGGCTGGGCGGCTTCTACACGCCCACCGGGGTCGGGACCCTCCTCGCCGAGGGGAAGGAGGTCCGGGAGATCGACGGCCGGGCGTACCTCTTCCAGGAGGCCCTGACCGCGGACGTCGCCCTGGTGCGGGCCCGGCGGGCCGACCGGCTCGGCAACCTCGTGTACGCGGGGACCGCGCGGAACTTCAACCCGCTCATGGCCACCGCCGCGCGGAAGGTCGTCGCGGAGGTGGACGAGATCGTCGAGGTGGGCGCGCTCGACCCGGAGCACGTGGCGACGCCCCACCTCTACGTGGACCACCTGGTCCTGGCGCGGGAGCGGCCGTGAAGGAGCTCATCGCCCGCCGCGCCGCGCGCCTCGTCCAGCCGGGCTGGGTGGTGAACCTCGGCATCGGGATCCCGACGCTCGTCTCGAGCCACCTCGACCTGGACCGGGTCTTCCTCCACACCGAGAACGGGCTCCTGGGCGTGGGCCCGCCGCCCGAGCCGGACCAGGTGGACCCGGACCTGGTGGACGCAGGCAAGCGGCCCGTCACGCGGCGTCCGGGCGCCGCCTTCTTCGACAGCGCCGCCTCCTTCTCGATGATCCGGGGCGGCCACGTGGACGCCGCGCTGCTCGGGGCGCTCCAGGTGGACGGGCGGGGCCGCGTCGCCAACTGGGCGGTGCCGGGCGAGGCGGTGCTGGGTGTGGGCGGCGCGATGGACCTCATCACCGGCGCGGGGACCGTGATCGTCCTCATGACGCACACCACGCGGGCGGGCGCGCCCAAGCTCGTCCCGGCCTGCACCCTGCCGCTCACCGCGCTCCGTCCCGCGGACTTCGTGGTCACGGAGCTGGCCACCTTCCGGGTGGACGGGGAGGGGCTGGTGCTGGTCGAGCGCGCGCCCGGCGTGACGCGGGAGGACGTGCGCAGCCGGACCGCCGCGCCGTACCGGGAGGAGCCGCCGCCCGCCGGCGGAGCGTGAGGGAGCCCGATGGCCGAGGCCTGGATCATCGACGCGGTGCGGACGCCCATCGGCAAGGCCGGGGGCAGCCTCGCCTCCGTCCGCCCCGACGACCTCGCCGCCGCGGTCCTCGTCGCCGTGCTGGCGCGCCGCGAGGTGCCCGCCGCGGAGGTGGACGACGTCTACCTGGGCTGCGCGAACCAGGCCGGCGAGGACAACCGGAACGTGGCGCGGATGGCGCTCCTGCTGGCCGGCTACCCGGAGACGGTGCCGGGAGTCACCGTGAACCGCCTCTGCGGCTCGGGCCTCGAGGCCGTGGTGCAGGGGGCGCGCGCCATCCGGGCCGGCGACGCGGAGGTGGTGGTGGCGGGCGGCACCGTCTCCGCGGGGAACTCGAGCCCGCTCAACGACG
>DATKAL010000483.1:0-6888 GCA_035498135.1 Anaeromyxobacter sp. | reverse complement strand
TCGCCGCCAAGGACCCGGCCCTCGAGATCAAGGGCGTGGCCTGCCACATCGGCTCGCAGATCACCACCGTCCGCCCCTTCCTCGACGCCATCGCCCGGGTGCTGGCGCTCGCCGAGGACCTCGAGCGGCACGGGATCCGGCTCGGCCACCTCGACGTGGGGGGCGGGCTCGGGATCACCTACCAGGACGAGGAGCCGCCCCACCCGGAGGAGTACGGCCGGGCGATCGGGAAGGCGCTCGCCCGCTGGAAGGGCGAGGTGACCCTCGAGCCGGGCCGGGTGCTGGTGGGCAACGCGGGTGTGCTCGTCACCCGGGTGCTCTACGTGAAGCGGAGCGGCCGGAAGACCTTCGTGGTGGTGGACGCGGCGATGAACGACCTCGTCCGGCCGAGCTACTACGGCGCCTACCACGCCATCGAGCCGGCCGGCCCGCCGCGCTCCGGGGCGCGCGAGATCGTCTGCGACGTGGTGGGGCCGGTCTGCGAGTCCGCGGACTTCCTCGCCCGCCGGCGACGCCTCCCCGCGCCGCAGGCGGGGGACCTGCTGGTGGTCCGCTCGGCCGGCGCCTACGGGTTCGCCATGTCCTCCAACTACAACGCCCGGCCGCGCGCCGCCGAGGTGCTGGTGGACGGGGACCGGGCCCTCCAGGCCCGGCGCCGGGAGACCTACGCCGACCTGGTCCGGGGCGAGAAGGCCCGCCCCGCCGCGGTGCGGTTCACCCCCGCCCGCGGATAGGCTAACCTCGTCGACCGACCTTTCCCCACAGGGAGACCCTCATGCCGCGACTCGCAGGATCGATGGTGGCCATCGTCACCCCGATGAAGGACGGCGCGGTGGACCTGAAGGCGCTCCGCGCCCTGGTGGAATGGCAGCTGGCCGAGGGGACCGACGGGATCATCCCCTGCGGCACCACCGGCGAGGGGGCGACCCTCACCGCCGCCGAGCGCGCCGAGGTGATCCGCGCGGTGGTCGAGACCGTGAAGGGCCGGGCGGTGGTGATCGCAGGGGCCGGCTCGAACGCCACCCACGAGGCGATCGAGTCGGTGAAGCTCGCCAGGGAGCTCAAGGCCGACGCCGCCCTGGTGGTCACCCCCTACTACAACAAGCCCACGCCCGAGGGGCTCTACCGCCACTACCAGGCGATCTGGGAGGCGGCCCGCTTCCCGGTGGTGGCCTACAACGTCCCCTCCCGCACCGCGGTCGACATGCTGCCCGAGACGGTGGCCCGGCTGGCCAAGTCGGGCGCCATCGTGGGCATCAAGGAGGCGACCGCCAACCTGGACCGGCAGGTCCAGCTGGTCGAGAAGGTGGGCAAGGACGCGATCGCCTATCTCTCCGGCGACGACTTCACGGTCCTCCCGTACATCGCCTGCGGGGGGCACGGGGTGATCTCGGTGGTGGCCAACGTCGCCCCCCGCGCCATGAAGGAGCTGGTGACCGCGGCGCGCGCGGGCGACCTCGCCGGCGCGCTGGCGAAGCAGGTGGCGATGGCGGAGCTCAACCGGATGATGTTCGTGGAGACCAACCCCGGGCCGGTGAAGGCGGGGGTGGCGCTCCTCGGGCGCGCCTCGGGCGAGCTGCGGCTGCCGCTCGCGCCGGTCTCGGAGGCGAACCTCGCCAAGGTGCGGGAGGCGATGGTGCGCTTCGGCCTGAAGCTCGGGTGAGGGGGGCGCGGCCCGCGGTCCTTCGACGGGAGACGACATGGTCAAGGTGGTGGTGACCGGCGCGGCCGGTCGCATGGGAACGCAGATCGTCCGGCTGGTGAGCGGCAGCGAGGGGCTGGCCCTCCACGGCGCGGTGGAGCGGCCGGGGAGCCCCGCCCTCGGGCAGGACGCGGCGGCGCTGGCCGGGCTGCCGGCGGCCGGGGTGCGGGTCGGGGACGACCTCGGGAAGGCGCTGGCGGGCGCCTCGGTGGTGATCGACTTCACCAGCCACGAGGCCTCGGCGCGCCACGCCGAGCTCTGCGCCGAGAAGGGCGTGGCCCTGGTGATCGGCTCCACCGGGTTCACCCCCGAGGCCAAGGCCCGGGTGGCGGCGGCGGCCCGGAAGGTCCCGGTGGTCCTCTCCCCCAACATGAGCGTGGGGGTGAACGTGGTGTTCGAGCTGGTCCGCCAGGCGGCCCGGACGCTGGGCGACGACTACGACGTCGAGATCGTCGAGATCCACCACAAGCACAAGCGCGACGCCCCCTCGGGCACGGCGGTGCGGCTGGGCGAGGTGGCGGCCGAGGCCCTCGGGCGGAGCTCCTCGGAAGCCCTCGCCTACGCGCGCCACGGCATCCTCGGGGCGCGCCCGCCCTACCAGATCGGGATCCAGACCCTGCGGGGCGGGGACGTGGTCGGCGAGCACACGGTCCTCTTCTGCGGGGAGGGGGAGCGGGTGGAGATCACCCACCGCGCCACCAGCCGGGAGCAGTTCGCCCGGGGCGCCCTCCGGGCCGCCCAGTGGCTCCCCGGGAAGCCGGCCGGCCTCTACGACATGGCGGACGTGCTCGGGCTCCGGGGCGGGAAGTGAGGACCTGCCGCTTCCGCCGGGCCGGACAGGAGCGCTACGGCCTGATCGAGGGGGAGGAGGTCCGCGCCCTGAGCGCCGCCCCCTGGGCGGGCGGTCTCCCGGAGGGCAAGCCGGTCCCCCTCGCCGAGGTGACGCTGCTCGCCCCGGTCGAGCCGACCAAGGTGGTCTGCGTGGGCCGGAACTACGTGGCCCACGCCAGGGAGCTGGGGAACGAGGTCCCCAAGATCCCCCTCATCTTCCTCAAGCCCTCCACCTCGGTGATCGGGCCGCAGGAGGCGATCCGCTGCCCGGAGCAGTCGCACGAGGTCCACCACGAGGGGGAGCTGGCGGTGGTCATGGCCCGGCCCCTCACGCGCGCCAGCCCCGCCCAGGTCCGCGAGGCGGTCTTCGGCTACACCTGCCTGAACGACGTCACTGCCCGCGACATCCAGCGGGAGGAGAAGCAGTTCACCCGGGCAAAGGGGTTCGACACCTTCTGCCCGGTGGGGCCGCTGATCGAGACCGCCTTCGATCCGCTGGACGCCTCGGTGGTCTGCCGCGTCAACGGCGGGGAGCGGCAGCGCGGCTCCACCCGCGACATGGCCTTCGACCCCTTCGCCCTGGTGTCGTTCATCTCCGGGGTGATGACCCTCCTCCCCGGCGACGTGATCGCCACCGGGACGCCGGAGGGCGTCGGTCCCATTCGCCGCGGCGACTGGGTGGAGGTGGAGATCCCGGGGATCGGCGTGCTGCGGAACCCGGTGACCTGAAGACGCACCCCGCCCGGCCCGGGCCGTGGCACAATGGACGCCCGTCACTCGCCGTCGAGGAGGTGCGCCCATGCGGTCCCTCTCCATCGCCGCGCTGCTGGTCTCGGCCGCGCTCGGGGCAGGGTGCCTGGTGTCGAAGCCCGACCCGGCCACCGAGAAGCGCCAGGCGGGCGACGACGCCCTGGCCAAGTCCGACTTCGCCGCCGCGGCCGCGGCCTACGAGGCGTCGCTCGCCGTCGATCCCAAGCAGGAGAAGGTGCTGGAGCGGCTCGCCAGCGCCTACGCCCACCTCGACGAGCGGGACAAGGCCGCCGCCGCCCTGGCGCGCAAGGCCGAGCTCCAGAAGGACCCCGCCCAGAAGGCGGAGACGCTCCGCCAGGTGGCCGGGCTCTACCTCCAGTCGGCCGACCGCGACAGGGCCGAGCCCTGGCTGCGCCAGGTCCTGGCGCTCGCCCCGGACGACGACGCCACCATCACCTGGCTCGCGGAGCTGGCGGCCGACCGCGGCGGGGCCCGGTCCAACGTGGCCGAGGCCAACCCGGCCGACCTCGACGTCGCCCTGGGCTACTACGACAAGCTGATCGCCCTCCGGCCCGACAGCCTGACCGGCTACGCCCACAAGCGGATCGTCCTCACCAAGTACCTCGGCTACGTGCGGAAGCAGCAGCAGGCCGCGGAGCAGAGCCTCGGCCGGGCGCGCGGGTCCGAGCAGGCGGCGATCCGCGAGAAGATCGCGACGGCCAAGGGCAGGGCGGGCGAGCTCCAGGCGGCCCTCGATCAGGTGGACCAGAAGATCGCCGCCCTCCGCACCAAGCCGAAGCCGGCCGCCCCCTGAGCGTCCCCCGGCACGTCGTGGCAGCGGCCCGGAAGGCCCGGTAGAGGACGCGGATGCGCGCCTTCGTCGGGGTGGGGTCCAACCTGGGCGACCGCTGGGCGTACCTGCGCCTCGCTGCCCGCGCGCTGCGCGCCGAGTCGACGGTGTCGCTCCTCCGCGCCTCGCGGGTCTGGGACACCGCGCCCGTCGGCCCGCCGCAGCCCCGCTACCTGAACGCGGCGCTGGAGCTCGAGACGCGCCTCTCCGCCCCCGCCCTCCACGCCGTCCTCCAGCGGATCGAGGCCGAGGCCGGCCGCCGCCGCGGCGTCCTGCGCTGGGCGGCGCGAACCCTCGACGTCGACCTGCTCCTCTACGGGAGCGAGGTGATCCGCCGCCCCGGCCTGGTGGTCCCCCATCCGGGCCTGGTCTCGCGCCGGTTCGTCCTCGCGCCCCTCGCCGAGCTCGGGCCGGAGCGGGTGGTGCCCAGCACCGGCCAGACCGTGGTCCAGCTGCTCGCCGGCGCGCCGCCGGCCGACGTGCGGGTGGTCGGGCTCTACCCCGGCTAGCTCCGGCCGCGGGGCGGCCGGCCCGCGGCGACCAGCACGCGGTCCACCGCCGCGGGCGGGAGGGGCTCGCAGCGCCCGAGGGAGCGGGCGAGGGCGGCGATCCGGGCCACGCGCTCGAGGGTCTCCATCCGGTCGAAGGCCTCGGCCAGCGTCCGGCCCAGGGCCAGGGCGCCGTGGCGCTCGAGCAGGATCACGTCGTGCCCGGGGAGGAGCGGGGCGATCGAGGCGGGCACCTCGTCCGTCCCCGGCGTGGCGAAGGGGGCGAGCCCGATCCGGCCGAGCGTCACCGCCGCCTCCGGGACGAGGTCGTCGGGGGGCGCGAGGCCGGCCACGGTGAAGGCGATCGCCGCCACCGGGTGGGCGTGGACGATCGCGCCGACGTCGGGCCGGGCCGCGTAGGCGGCGAGGTGCATCCGGAGCTCGGTCGAGGGGCGGCCCCGTCCGTCCAGGATCGCCCCCTGGCCGTCCACGAGCACGAGGTCGGCCGGCCGGAGGTGGCCCTTGCTCACCCCCGAGGCGGTGACCAGGAAGGCGCCCGGGGCGACCCGCGCCGAGACGTTCCCCTCGGTCGCGCCCACCAGGTCGCGGGCGTGGAGCCGGCGGCAGGTCTCGACGAGCGCCGCCACCTCGCGCCCGAGCCCCCGGAGGCGGGCGGGACGGGGGCGGGCCGGCGCCCGGGCGCGAGGGGTGCCTGTCCGGCTCACAGGATCTTGGCGGCGAGGAGGTCCTGCACGTCGAGCAGGCCCACCGGGCGGCCGGCCTCGTCCACCACCGGGACCTGATCGATCCGCCCTTGCCGGAGCACCCGGGCCGCGTCGGTCACCAGCGCGTCGGGCCGGACGGTGCGCGGGTTCCGGCACATGGCCGAGGCCACCGGCTGGGCGAAGTCGGTCTGGTCGTGCTCCACCAGGCGGCGGAGGTCGCCGTCGGTGAAGATGCCGACCAGCTTCCCGGCCGCGTCCACCACCGAGGTGGCCCCCGGGCGGCCCGGGGTCTCGGTCATCACCGCCACCGCCGCGGAGAGCGGCTGGTCCTCCCGCACCACCGGGTTGGCCTCGAGGGCGCGCATCAGCTCGCGCACCTTCATCAGGCCCCGGCCCAGCTTCCCCCCGGGGTGGTAGAGCGCGTACTCCTCCCGGTCGAAGGGGCGGTTGGCGAGCACGGTCATGGCCAGGGCGTCCCCGACCGCGAGCTGGACCGCGGTGGAGGCGGTGGGGGCGAGCCGCATGGGGCAGGCCTCCTCCACGTTCCCGAACGCCAGCACCAGGTCGGCCGCCCGCGCCAGCGGGTTCGCCTGGTCGCGGGTCATGGCCACGATCCGGGCCCCGATCTTCTTCAGGGCGGGGAGCAGCCGCAGCAGCTCCTCCGTCTCGCCCGAGTTGGAGAGGGCGATCACCAGGTCGTTCCGCGCGATCCGGCCCAGGTCGCCGTGCGCCGCCTCGGCGGGGTGCACGTAGAGGGAGGGGGTCCCGGTCGAGGCGAGGGTGGCGGAGATCTTCTGGGCGATGAACCCGGACTTCCCCATCCCGGTCACCACCACCCGCCCCTTGCAGCCGAGGATCGAGCGCACCGTCTCGGCGAAGTGCTCGTCCAGGGTCGCCGCCGCGATGGCGCGGGCCTCGGCGGCGATCACCGTCCGGCCGTACTCGACCAGGCCGCGGGCGGGACGCGCCCCGCGGCGCTTCGGCAGGCGTACCACGCGGGCTTTCGAGCGGCTGGCCATGAGCGTGCTCTTAGCACCAATCGCGGCCTTGCGGCAGGCGGCGCGGGTAGGCTATGCAAGCCTCCGTCCCGGGAGGATCCGCCATGCAATTCTTCATCGACTCCGCCGACGTCGGCGAGATCAAGAAGGCCCTCGCCCTCGGCCTGTGCGACGGCGTCACCACCAACCCGTCCCTGGTGGCCAAGACCGGCCGCGGGTTCGAGGACGTCCTCAGGGAGATCGTCGGGCTGGTGCCCGGTCCCATCTCCGCCGAGGTCACCGCCACCGACTACGAGGGGATGCTGGCCGAGGGGCACCACTACGCCAAGTTCGGCAAGCAGGTGGTGATCAAGGTCCCCCTGATCGTGGAGGGGCTGCGGGCGGTGAAGACGCTCTCCGACGAGGGGATCAAGGTCAACGTCACCCTCTGCTTCTCCCCGGTGCAGGCGCTCCTCGCCGCCAAGGCGGGCGCGACCTACATCTCGCCCTTCGTCGGCCGGCTGGACGACGTCTCCGAGGACGGCATGGCGATGGTGGCCGACAT